>JAJZLD010000053.1:0-5000 GCA_021803785.1 Pseudomonadota bacterium
TCGACGAAATCGGCGATATGCCGGTACACGTAATGGCCACAGGTCCAGCAATCAAAGTTGTGCATCTGTGTGCAGAGACAGGTCTTGTCCAGCACCTTGATCTGGCGCGCGCCGGGGTGTGCTGCGACCTCGCGGTTATATGACGTGATGTACGCACAGGAGCCGGCGCCGTCCAACAGATAGCCATAGGCCTCGCAGTTCGGGCGAATGCCGTCACCAATGGCGGGGCTGCTCTTCAGCATCCGCATCGGGTATCCGGTGGGTGAAATGCCGTTTACCTCCACATCCGTCTCACTGGCGCGGAAGTATTCCTGACGTACCTTTTCCGGCAAACCGCATTCGTCGGTGACGGTAAAGCGCGTCGCAACTTGCACCGCGGCCGCACCGTTTTCGAGGAATCCAACAGCGTCGGAACCCGTAAAGATGCCGCCGGCCGGAATGACCGGGATATCGAGCTGCTCTTTCTGCAGCCAGGCGATGATCTCGGCAACGATGGTCGCCAGATCATAGTTTTGCCAGTCGGTTAGGCCAAAGCCGAGATGGCCGCCAGCGAGCGGGCCTTCCACCACGATGTAGTCGGGCGCGCGATTCAGACGGGCGTTCTTGCGCAGGAAAAGCTGCAGCGCGCGCAAGGACGACACGATGATGCCGAGCTTGGCATCGCGAAAGCGCGGGTGGTCTTCGATCAGTGCAAATGAGCCAAGGTGCAGGCCGGCCGACAAAGTGATGCCATCGATTCCCGCATCGAGAGCCGATGTGAGGCGTACGCGCAAAGTGTCGCGCGCTGCGTTCATCGTAAGCTTCTCCATGCAGTTGATGAAGATCATGCCGTCGCCGCGCTTGGCCTCCATCGTCGAGCCGACATGCAGGCGGGTCGCTTCCGCCAACTGGGCGAGGTTGAACTGCACGTCGGACTTGTCGGAGTTGGCGACGTTGTACTTGTACTGCTGCAGCTTGTCGCGCGTGAATTTCGTTTTGAAGCGACGGTCGGACACCGTCTGGACCATCGCATCGGAGATGTGGCCGATTCCGCCCAGCCGCGCCGCTTCGAGCGCAAGTTCGGCAGACGAGATGTCGACTCCCATGCCGCCGATGATGATCGGCACCAGCTCGTGCCGACCAAATTTGAGGCGAAAATCATCCACGCACTTCATGACCATCCTTTTTGCTATTCGAGGTGCATCACCGCACCCGCGTTTTCAACCCGTTGCGGGGGTATCTCTGTTGGACTCTGGCGAGATTCTACCGAGCAGCTGCTACACGGCCGCGACAGTACTCGGAAGGAGTGCAATCAGGCTGTCGCGCTGAGTGATACTGTCACCATACGGACGCTACTCGTCAGAGCGCCTTACCGCGTAATGTTATCGAAGCCGCGACATACTCGTACGAGCCTGCCGGGGCAGCAGAGTGCTGTGAATCTGCAAGACGGTCTTGGTCAGATCGAGGCCCATCGTTGCAATCTGCATGGTGAGCCCGTTGCGCTTCGTGGTCGTCGACACGTCACTGTGGTACGTCGGTTAGAAGTGGTGCGTCCATCCCACTGCATACTGATCAGCGCGTCTTTAGCCTGCACCGTGGCATGTACGAAACGGCATAGGCGCGGCAGGCGTCAAGCCTTGCGGCTGAGCAACAGCCCGCACTCGAGATGATGGGTGTAGGGGAACTGGTCAAACACCGCCGCGGCATCGATGCGATGTGTTGCTTGCAAGGCCTCTACGTTGTCGCGCAGTGTTTGCGGGTTGCACGAGATATAGAGGATGCGGTCGAAGCCGGCCGCCATCTTCAACGTGGTGTCATCGAGCCCGCTGCGCGGCGGATCGACGAACAGCGTACTGAAGTGGTAGCTGTCGAGGTCAATATCCTTCAGTCGCCGGAATGGCCGCACACGTGCCAGCGCATCGCTCATTTCATCGCTGGAGAGGCGCGCAAAGGCCACGTTCGTGACGCCGTTGGCCTCTAGGTTGTAGGCCGCCGCACGCACCGAGGACTTGCTCACTTCGGTTGCCAGTATTCGCTCGAAGTAGGGCGCCAGCGCGACCGTGAAATTGCCGTTGCCACAATACAGTTCCAGCAGATCGCCACCAATGCCTTTGGCTTGCTGACAGGCCCAGCCGAGCATTTGGCGGTTCATTCCGCCGTTCGGTTGGCTAAAGCTGCCCTCGATCTGCTGGTAGCGCAACCGGCGGCCGTCCACTTCGAATGCCTCCAATACCCAGTCGCGTTCCAACACGATCTTCTGTTTGTGGCTTCGCCCGATCAGCATGACCTGCATTTTGGCTGCGAGTTCGCGCGCGGCGGATTCCCAGGCTCCGTCAAGCTTGCGGTGGTAGATCAGCGTGATCAGCATTTCGCCGCTGAGCGTCGAAAGGAAGTTCACCTGGAAGAGCTTGCGCTTGAGCTCCGGCGAGGCGATTACCGCGTCGCGCAAAACCGGCATGGCCTCGCAGATGGCCGCCGACGCCGTCGGGAAGTCTTGCAGCAGTACCGGCTGCTTCGGGTCGTCCGCCTTCCACATCGCGTAGTCCACCCGTTCGCCGTGGTGCCACATGCGGAACTCGGCCCTCATTCGGTAGTGCAGCGGAGCTGATTCAAACACCGTGGGCTCGGGTAGGCCGAAAGCGGCGAAATCGTGTTTGAACTGCTCGACCTTGGGGGTAAGCTGGGTGGCGTAGTGATCGGGGCTGGGGTGGATATGAGACATGGCGATGCTTGGAACCGGGGGTGGAACGCAGTGCGCAACGATACCGTGTTAAGGCGTCGGCGGGGGGGACGAAGCGACTCTTCCGCAAAGAACCAGGCCCGTTTTTGCTGTCGCCACAACCGGTCGCGACGTGTTTGTGCCGGAAGTCCTCGATCTGATGCCGTCAGACACTGAGTTTGGAATCGGCAGCCCGGTGTTCCCGCTACTGCTCGAAAAATGGCTTACCCTTCTTTGCGCAGAGGCGGTTTTCTCACTGGATCGTGTTCGACGAGATGACCGCTTCGCCCCACTATTGCGTTGATCGCAAGGGCGAAACGATGTGCGTCGGTGATGATCGTTGGTTGCTTTGGTGGGGCGACGCGCTTAACGGATCTATCGAGAACAAGACGCCGAAGATATGTCGGCGTTTTGCTTAGCAGCCATCGCACCGCCTCAACGTCTCGGTTTGCGCATCAAGGTCGACTTACCGAAGAGGCTTTCGATCAGGTCCACAGCGAGTAGTGCGGTTTGGTTTTGACGGTCGAGGGCGGGGTTGAGTTCGACGACGTCGAGGGAACCCAGCATGCCGGTGTCGGCAATCATTTCCATGCACAGTTGTGCTTCGCGGTAGGTGGGGCCTCCGCGAACTGTTGTGCCAACGCCAGGGGCGATTTCAGGATCGAGGAAGTCCACGTCGAAGCTCACATGCAGGTGCGTGTCGTGGTCCAGATCGTCCAGGGCGAGTTCCATCGCCGCGCGCATGCCGGCTTCGTCGATGAAGCGCATGTCGAAGACCTCGAGGTTCTTTGTGTGGACGAGGCGCTTTTCACCTTCGTCGACACTCCGGATACCGATTTGCCGAATGCAATCGGGCTCAATTGCGGGCGTCTGACCACCGATTTCGATCAATGCTTGCGGCCCGAGCCCGCACAGGCAAGCCACCGGCATGCCGTGGATGTTTCCACTCGGCGTGATCTCGCTGGTGTTGAAGTCGGCGTGAGCGTCCAGCCACAGGATGCGTAGCTTGCGGCCCGTCTCACGACAGCGGCGCGCAACAGCGCTGATCGAGCCGATCGCGAGGCAATGGTCGCCGCCAAGCATGATCGGTAGCCGGTCGCGTTGGAGTTCGCCATAGATCGCGTCGTGCACCGCGCGGTTCCATGCGACAACCTCGTCGAGGTGACGATAGCCCTTAACCGGCGGCAGCCAAGGATTCTTCGGGCCGGAGATATTGCCGCGGTCCTCAACGTCGAGGCCGTGGCGCTGCAGCATCGGTCCGATATCCGCCACCCGTAGGGCTTCGGGGCCCATTGAAGCGCCACGGCTACCGGCGCCGATGTCGGTGGGTGCGCCAATCAGGCTGATACGAGTTTTCATTTTCGGGCGAGCGGGCAGGTGAGCGATGCGTGATTTCACTCCGACAAGCTGATCCGCGCAATCGCCCTTGCGACATGAACGTCCGAGATCTGCAACGCGCGGTGTGACTTCGCGCGCTTCGGACCGATACAATCGCGAACTTTTCAGAATTCGAGAGCCGCCGTGTCTGATCGCCTTGCCGTGTTGCCGCAGTACCTTTTTCCGAAGCAGGCGCTGACGTCGCTCGCGGGGCGCTTTGCTTCGTGGCATGGCGGTCGTGTGACGCAGGCCGTTATTCGTCGTTTCGTCGCACGCTACGGGGTCAACATGGCTGAAGCCGCCAACCCCGATATTTCGAGTTACGCGAGTTTCAATGACTTCTTCACCCGAGCATTGAAGGCTGACGCGCGGCCACTGGCGAAAGCCGATCTGATCTGCCCGGTGGATGGTGCGATCAGCCAGTTCGGCGCCATCGAGCGCGACCAGATTTTCCAGGCAAAGGGGCACAGCTACAGCACGACGGCACTGGTTGGCGGCGACGCGGCGCTTGCAGCCGAGTTTCAGGACGGCCATTTCGCAACGCTTTATCTGAGCCCGCGCGACTATCACCGCATCCACATGCCCTGCGCCGGCCGGCTGACCCGAATGATCCATGTGCCGGGCGATCTGTTCTCGGTGAATCCGACGACGGCTCGCGGCGTTCCTGGCCTCTTCGCACGCAACGAACGCGTCGTCTGCGTTTTTGAGTCGGAGCATGGGCCATTCGTTCTGACGCTGGTGGGCGCCACCATCGTGGGTAGCATGGCCACCGTGTGGCATGGCGTGGTAAATCCCCCACGGCCCGGCGTAGTCCGCGAATGGACCTACGCCAATACGCACGTGGTGTTGGAGCGGGGCGCCGAGATGGGGCGTTTCCTGCTTGGCTCTACGGTCGTGATGCTGTTGCAGGCGCTTCGGCAAGCCT
>JAJZLD010000053.1:5010-12064 GCA_021803785.1 Pseudomonadota bacterium
CACCTTGCGCTTCAACCCCGCTTGGGCGCCGGGCGGCGTGTTGCGCATGGGCGAGGCGATGGCCAGCTGGGGTTGAGCCCGGCTGTCGCTCCTCCTGGGAAGATTGAACGATCAGCATCAGTCATTTAAGCGCCTTGATCAATTCGCTGGCCGCGGCCGCCAGGCTGGCCGGCGAGAGATCACTGAGGACGACTGGGCGTGCATCCGCAAAGCGTTCGTAGTTTTTGTTCTGCGAGCGCTTGTAGAGCGGGTCGTAATGCTGGTCGATGAACGCAGCGAAGAGCGCCGGCAGATTGCGGGCGGCCGCGAGCCGCTTCCACTCGTCTAGCGTTGCGTTGCTGTGAAAACTCCGCAGGCAATCGATGCGCTGCTGCAGGTCTTCGATGTCGTCACCAAGGTAGGCGTAGTCGCTAAGCAGAAAGTCGATCCGGGCGTCGCGGCTTGCCTCCACCGCAACACACTCGCTGGCACGCATCTGCTCGATCAGCGGCTCTGGCACCTGGATGACGCCGATTTTGCGGCTCTCCGCTTCGACGAAAACCGGCCGCTCGGGCGCGAAGCGGGATAGTTGTTCACAAAGCGCCGTCTCGAAGGCTTTCTGGCTCGGTTGGTCGATGCCGGGCAGGCGCCCGAGGACTGATCCCTTGTGTTTCGCTAGCCCCTCCAGATCCAGCACCTGTGCGCCCTGTTCGGAGAGCGCGTCGAGCAGGCGGGTCTTGCCACTGCCCGTGGCGCCACAGACGACGACAAAACGCAGCGTAGGTGGCAGCGCTTCGATACGGTCGATGACATGGCGGCGGAACATCTTGTAGCCGCCTTCGAGTTGGCAGGCATCCCAGCCGATCATGCGCATCCAGGTCGTGAAGCTGCCACTTCGCTGCCCCCCGCGCCAGCAGTAGAGCAGCGGCCGCCAGTTCTTGGGCTTGTCCTGGAAATGCTTGTAGAGATGGCGGGCAATGTTCTCCGCCACCATCGCGGCGCCGAGTTTGCGCGCCTCGAATGCCGATACCTGTTTGTAGATCGTGCCAACCTGGGCACGTTGTTCGTTGTCCAGCACCGGGCAGTTGATCGCGCCGGGGAGGTGATCGTCAGCGAACTCGGCTGGCGAACGGACGTCGATGATCGCGTCGAAGTTCGCGAGATCGGCAATGCGGGCAATGCCGCGGGGTGTCTGCATGAAAACTCCGAAAAGCGGGTGTGCGGCAGGCAGGTAAAATCAGCGGATTCTCCGCCAAGGTCAGGATATGGATATCAAACTTACGCAATTTTCCCATGGCGGCGGCTGCGGCTGCAAAATCGCGCCGGCGGTGCTGTCGCGTCTGCTCGCCAGCGCACCCGCTGGAATTGTGCCGCCCGCACTGATGGTGGGTAACGAAACCTCAGACGATGCGGCGGTGTATCGCCTCAACGACGAGCAAGCGCTGGTTGCGACGACGGACTTCTTCACGCCTATCGTCGACGACCCCTACGACTTCGGCCGCATCGCGGCGACCAACGCGATTTCTGACGTCTACGCGATGGGTGGTCAGCCGATCATGGCGCTCTCCTTGGTCGGCATGCCGCTCGACAAGCTGCCGCTTGAAGTGGTCGGGCGCATCCTCGAAGGCGGTGCGGCGGTATGCCGCGAGGCTGGCATTCCGATCGCCGGCGGCCATTCGATCGACATCCCCGAACCGATATACGGTTTGGTGGCGCTGGGTTTGGTGCATCCGGACCAGGTCAAGCGCAACGCCGATGCGCAGGCGGGTGACGCGTTGATCCTTGGCAAGCCGTTGGGTGTTGGTGTACTCAGCGCCGCCTTGAAGAAAGGTCGGCTTGATAGCGCAGGTTACGCCGAGATGATCCGCCATACGACTAAGCTCAACCGGGTTGGCGTGCAGCTTGCGAAGATGGACTTCGTGCACGCACTGACCGATGTTACCGGCTTCGGTCTTGCCGGCCATTTGCTTGAGATCGCCCGCGGATCGCGGCTTGCCGCCGCGGCTGCGTTTGATGCATTGCCGCTGATTGAGCAGGCGGTGGCGTTTGCGAAGGAGGGCATGGCGACCGGTGCGACCGGGCGCAACTGGAACGGCTATGGCGCCGACGTGCTGACGCCTGACGGTTTCGAACCCTGGCAGCGCACGCTGGTGACAGACCCGCAAACCTCAGGTGGGTTGCTTGTGAGCTGCGCGCCTGACGGTGTCGAAGCGGTACTGGCAGCCTTCCGCGCCGATGGCTTTGGTGAGGCTGCGGTAATCGGTCAGTTGCTGGAAGGGCCGCCCTTGGTCCGCATCGCGTGATCGCAGCGCGATCGCTCAGCGCTTGAGCAACGGTTTGAGCGCTGGCCAGATATTGTCGAGCACCCGCGGTTGCGCTGCGGCCGTGGGGTGCAGGCCGTCTGCCTGAAAGTAGGTGTTTGTCTGCGCAAAACCTTCCATGAGGAAGGGCACGAGCGGCGTCCCTTCGGCTTTTGCAACGTCGGCAAACGTGTTCCGGAACTTTTCGGTGTAGTCGGGGCCGTAGTTCGGCGGCAGGCGCATGCCCACAACGACGACCTTGGCGCCGGACTTTTTCGCCAGGCGAACCATCTCGCTGAGGTTCTCTTGCATGGGTTTGAGCGGAAGGCCGCGCAGGCCGTCGTTGGCGCCAAGTTCGAGAATCACGATTGCTGGTTTGTGCTGTGCAAGGGCGGCTGGCAGGCGTGTGCGACCGCCGGCTGTGGTTTCGCCGCTGACACTGGCATTTACGACGGTGTAGCGGTAGCCGGATGTGTCGAGGCGCTTCTGGAGCAGACTTGCCCAGGCTTCGTCTTGATTGCGCAGACCGAAGCCGGCGGACAGGCTGTCGCCAAACACGAGAATCGTGGCCGCATGGCACACTCCGGAGCACAGACAGACAAGCGCAACAATGGAACGCAACATGAACCCGAATACCTCGCTGGTGTTGGAAGCGGTGGATTTGCTCAAGCGCGTCGACGGTGCCGACGGCGAACTGACGATTTTGCAGCAGATCAGCTTTTCGGTGGGTGCAGGCGAGACGGTGGCGGTGGTGGGCGAGTCGGGTTCGGGCAAGAGCACCTTGCTGGGTTTGCTTGCCGGCCTCGATGTGCCATCTTCGGGGACCGTCAAGTTGCGTGGAACCGATCTGTTCCTGTTGAACGAAGACGATCGTGCTCGCATGCGCGGCGAGGCGCTTGGCTTCGTGTTCCAATCCTTTCAGTTACTGCCAGCGCTGACGGCGCTGGAAAACGTGATGATGCCGCTCGAGCTTGCCGGACGGCGTGACGCCGCCCCGGTGGCCAACCGTTGGCTCGATCGGGTGGGGTTGTCGCATCGCGTTGGCCACTATCCGAAGTATCTTTCGGGGGGCGAGCAGCAGCGCGTTGCGCTCGCGCGCGCCTTCGCCGTGCAGCCCGCGGTGCTGCTGGCGGACGAGCCTACTGGAAACCTTGATGCGGCTACCGGCCTGCAAATTGCCGACCTCATGTTCGACATGAACCGCGAGGCTGGCACGACGCTGGTGCTCGTAACACATGACGAGCGCCTTGCAGCGCGTTGCTCCAGGGTGATTCGCCTTGCTGCCGGGCAGCTTTTGAGCGATACCCTCGCCGCGGCCGCGTGATACTTGGGCGTTAGAGGCTCAGACTCTCGCGGGCGAGATGCCCCGTCTTCACGAAGATCAGGCAACCCTCATCGCTGTATGGCGTGTGCTCGGACTGGTGCGGACTGCGTAGCCAAGTACCGGCGGGGTAGCTGCCGTGCTCGTCCTGAAATGTGCCTTCAAGCACCAGAATTTCCTCGCCGCCCCAGTGGCAATGCCGCTTGAACTGTGTGCCGGGCGCCCAGCGCACCAGCGCCACATGTTCCGTGCCGAAGCTGTGCAGTGGAAGCACCCTCAAACCGGGAACGAGGCCCGGATGCCAGCCCGCTTGCCTGGTGTCGATCACTATGCGCTGCGAATCCTCCGGATCGAACTGCCAGAGTTTCACAAACAGCGTGCAGCCCGGGTCGCTGTAAGGCCCGTGGCGTGATCCGGCGGGGTTCCGGATGTAAGTGCCGGCGGTGTAGTTGCCGTGTTCGTCCGAGAATACGCCTTCAAGTACCAGAATTTCTTCGCCGCCCGGATGGTCATGGGGCGGGAAGGCGGAGCCAGATGCGTAGCGGACAATGGAGGTCGCGCGCCCTTGTTCTTTGCCATTCCGGTCCAGCATGCGTCGCTCAATACCCACGGATGGTGACGCAACCCAGGCGGTATCGTCAGGCAGCACAACAGCACGTTGGCGCAAGTCAGCGAGAAGGTTCAATTTGAAACGCCTTGAATGTGCAAACTGCGGGCGCCGACCAAGCGGCAAGGGTCGGCGGTCGGCGCCGACAAGAAGCAGACAGGCAGATAGGCTAGCGGTTCCTGAACGAGACCGAAGCCCGCAGCAATCTTCCGACTACTGTTCGGTCGGACACTCCAGTTCGGACAAGTCGACCATCGATACCAGTGCGTCGCCCCTTGCGTGTCGGCTCGCCTTGGTGACGGCGCTCACTGAGCGATCGGCACACCGTTTCGGAAGCCAGACCGATGATGTCGGGCAATTCGCAGACTTTAGCGTGAAACAGCGTGACCATTGGGCGCAAAACGCATCGCTGACAAGGGCGTCGCGATGTGCACTAACTGCTTGCTTGAGGCGGTCGATCAACAGAAAAGGAGATGACATGTCGAGTCGGATTGTACGGATGTTGCTGGTGACGTGTTGCGTGCTTGCCAGCTTGCTGGCGAGCGGTGGGGCACTTGCAGGGCTGCCCACGGGCGAGCGCTGGCTGACGCATGTGAAGCAGGATCTGCTGCCGTTCTGGGCTAGCGCAGCGGCGATGGGCAAGCCGATCGGAAACTTCCCCACCTTTCGCTGCAACGACGGCAGCGCGTTCGATCCGGAGGCGCCGTGCGAGGAGCTGAAATCGCCCCCGGCATGGATACGCCCCGAACTCGGGCGCAGCTACGTTCGCATGCAGGCACGCCAGACCTATGCCTACGGCGTTGCCTACCATCTGACGGGCGATGTCCGCTGGCTTGAGCTCGCGCGCGCCGGCGCGCGGCGTACCGTCGCACTGCTGGATACGCAGTCCGGCTCTCCGACATGGTTCGAGGGGGCTCGGGGCGGCCCGGAACCTGCCGCGCGTACCGCGCAGGATCAGTCCTACGCCGTGGTTGGCATCGCGATGCTCTACTACCTGACGCGTGACCCGGCATTGGAGCAGGCCTTGATCGCCCATCAGCGCTACATCTTCAGCCGCTACTGGGACGCGGACTGGGGCATGTTGCGTTGGGTACCCAATGAAGGGCCGGCGGATGAAGCCGCCAAGCAAGAGCTGGTGGCGCAACTCGATCAACTCAACGCCTACATGCTGCTTGTAGTGCCCTACCTGCCGGCCGAGGCGCGAGCCGCATGGCACGAAGACATCCGGCGTGTGGCGAGGGCGCTGATCGACAAGTTCCATGATCCGGCACGTGGCATCTTCTATGGCACGCTGGAACGCGGTGCGGAAAGCCGGCGCGACGGCGCTCGGCACAACGATTTCGGCCACACGATCAAGGCCTACTGGATGCTGATGCTGGCCGGCCGCGAACTCGGTGATGCCGAGCTTGAGCGTTTTGGCCTCGATGGCGGCGCGAAGGTCCTCGAACGGGCCTGGGATGCCGAGAGTGGCGCCTGGGGATCAGCTTGGCACGGCCAGGAGGTGGATACGTCCAAGAGTTGGTGGATCTATGCGGAACTGGACCAGATGGCGAGCTTTCTCGCGCTGGAGCGGCCAGAACTGGCATCGCGCCTGGAATCGAGCTGGCGTTTCTGGCTGACCAAGATGACAGCCCCGAACGGCGGCGAGATCTACGGCTGGGTTGATCCGACCGGTGCGGCGCCAGCAAATAGCCTACGCATCCATCAGTGGAAGAATGGCTACCACTCGTTCGAACATGCGCTGGTGAGCTATCTGACGGCGCGGGCACTGGCGGGTAAGCCGGCGACGCTGCATTTCGCGTTGCAGCATGACGACAAAAATCTGCGCCCCTACCTCATGCAAGGCAAGGTGCTGTCGGTCAAATCGCGGGATGGCCGGCAAGCGGTCGAGTTTGCGATTCCGGTTCAGAAGGCGATCCACTGAATCACGGGCCGTTTCGTGGGGCCGCCTTGTCGGCGCCCCTTCAATGTAGGAAGGGCGCCCGCATCGGCTCTACGTGCGTGGTCACCTGGGCGCCAGGGATTGCGGCGCCGATCGCCACTTCGACGTCGTCGGCAAGCTGGTGCGCGCGCTCGACGGTCCAGTCGGGTGGAACCAGCAGATCCAGGTGCAGGAAGCGATCCTTTCCGGCGCGACGCGTACGAAGGTTCTGCCAGCGCACACCGAGTTTGACGAAGCCGTCGAGCACGGCGACAGCACTGGCCTGCTCCTGTAAATCCATTGCCTCGTCCATCAGGCCGGCGACGGCGCCGCGCATCAGGTGGGCGCCTTCCTTGAGGATGTGCGCCGCCACCAACAAGGCGATGACCGGGTCAAGCCACAGCCAGCCAGTGAGCGGTACTAGAACGACGCCGACCAGCACACCTACCGTCGTCCACACATCGGTCATCAGGTGTTTTGCGTCGGCCTCAAGCGCGATTGAGTGAAGCCGCCGGCCGGCGCGAAAGAGGGTCTGCGCCGTGGCAAAGTTGATCAGGGTGCTGAGTACCGATAGCGCGAGACCGATATCCAGGCTGCCCAGCGGCTTCGGATGGATCAGGCGCGGCGTGGCCGTCACGGCAATCGCAATGGCCGCAACGAAGATCAGCGTGCCCTCGAAACCACTTGAAAAATACTCTGCCTTGCTGTGGCCCCAGGGGTGTTTATCATCCGGCGGGCTGTTCGCGATCAGCAGCATCCACAGGGCGAAGCCCGCACCGGCGAGGTTCACCACCGATTCAAGTGCGTCCGAGAGTAGGCCAACCGAGCCGGTCACCCACCAGGCACCAGCCTTGAGGCCGATCGTGGCGAGCGCTGCGGCGATCGAAAGATATGCGTAGTGATGTGCGCTGCTGGATCGGCCGTCA
>JAJZLD010000053.1:12074-13309 GCA_021803785.1 Pseudomonadota bacterium
GCGCACGCCCGACAGCGGTAGTCGGGGTATCTGTCATTGCCTTATTGCGCGACGCGCGAGGCGCGATCGCGCTCCACCTTGAGAATGTAGCGGTGGATGATGTTCGCTGTTGCAGTCGGCAGCCCAACGAACTGGCAGCCTGCGCGCAACATCTCAGTGCCGTTGCGCTGGGTAACCCGGAAGATGTTGCGGACCTTCAGCGTAATCGAAATCGGCGGGCTATCCGGAATCTCCAGCCGGCAGTTGGGGATCTCCATATCCGGATGCAACTGGGCGTCACTCGGCGGAGCGACGATCGCCACGCCACCGCCGGAGAGATCGAGCACGCGGGCCTGGTAGACACGATCGCCGTCTGCTGTGGGCAACGGGATGAAGCAATTGATCGCGTGCGCGACCGGTGCGACGAGGCGAAAGTACTCCCGGCGTTGCAGGCGAAGCAGTTTGGTCGGGTACTGTGCCGAAAAGGCGGGTGCATTCTTGTACTGCACACGCACCAGGCTTTCGAGCCGGAATTGCACCTTTACGCGATCGAGCTGTGTGATGCAGATGACGTTATGCGCGCGTTCAAGCGCCTCGTTGAGACCCATGTCGGCAACTGCGTCGAGCACGAAGCTCTGGTCGTTTCCTCCTGCTTCCAGGACGGAGGTCAGCCCGAAGTTCGGCGAATCGTCCGGATACGCTGATACAAGCGCCCGTTTTGCAGCAAGCTGCTTGATCACGAAGCGGACTTCGCGCGGATCTCGCACAAGGTACTGGCTGTATTGACTGTCGGATTCAAGCAGTTCGAAACGTACGTTCGATGAGTTCGGCACAGGAGGTTTCAGTGGTGATGTATTGCGTATGGACCCTGCGGAAAATATACCACGCAGCGGTGATGCTTCAGGGATTCCCGGGGGGCGTGCCGCCTTGTTCGACGCGATAGAGCCACGCAAGTAATTCGGCGACCGCAATGTAGAGGCGAGGAGGGATTTGCGCGTCGAGATCCACGTCCATCAATAGCGATACCAGTTCAGGGGATTCGTGCACGAAGACCCCGGCTTCCTTTGCGCGCTCAATGATCTCGTGCGCGACCAGGCCACGCCCTTTGGCAACGACCTTTGGTGCGGTGTCGCCAGTCTCGTAGGCCAGCGCGACGGCTTGTGCGCGCGGCGGGGCGGTGTCAGCGGACGGTTTCATGTGCCACGGCGGCCCCGGTGAGCGGCACGCCTGCCGCGTCGAGTGCGATCCCAAGCTCA
>JAJZLD010000054.1 GCA_021803785.1 Pseudomonadota bacterium
GGTCAGCAGGCCCGAGGCCCTTGATCTTCAGCGCGTCGATCTTGCGGATCGCCTCCAGCACCGCCTCGGCCGTATTGCAGCAGTTGCACGTGTGCAGCAGCCGGCCGAAAGCCTTCTGGTTTGCGGCGTTCTCATAGATGTCGGGAATGCGCAGCTTGGGTTTCCATAGGAAGGCATGGTCGGCGCCTTTGAAGATCTGTCGCTGTTCGGCGACCGAGCCCACAACGGTCTCCAGCGCGGAGCCGCGGTAGGCATTCCCGAACCGACCCGCCTCGATCTCCTGCACGACTTCGGCGATGCCACGTCGGATCGAGCGGAAGTTCTTAAGTCGTTCTTCCCAGAGAAACCAGCTGTTGTAAGTGCTGTGCGGATCTTGTTGCCAACGCTCGATGAGCAATGAGAGTTTGTCGTGCATCGTCCTCAGTCCGCAGCGGATGCGGCTCCGTATATGGGGTCGCCTCAGAAAACGGAAAATAAAGCACGTTAAGCCGGTTGCAGCGGTCGTAATGGCCTGAACTTCCCCGCGCCGACCTTGGCGCTGCTGCGCCAGAGGTAATCGCCAGTCAGATTGATGTGCTCCCAGCCGAGCGGCGACAGGTACTGCAACTGCGCGTCATCGACGGCATGATTATTGCCGCGCAGCGCATGTGTCGCCCGCTCCAAGTAGACCGTGTTCCACAGCACAACGGCCGCCGTCACCAGGTTGAGGCCACTGGCCCGGTAGCGCTGCTGCTCAAAGCTGCGGTCGCGGATTTCGCCCAGCCGGTTGAAGAACACTGCGCGGGCCAGCGCGTTGCGCGCTTCGCCCTTGTTCAACCCGGCATGCACGCGGCGGCGCAACTCTACGCTTTGCAGCCAGTCGAGGATGAACAGCGTGCGCTCGATGCGCCCCAGCTCGCGCAGGGCGACAGCCAAGCCGTTCTGGCGTGGGTAGCTGCCGAGCTTGCGCAGCATCAGCGAGGCCGTCACCGTGCCCTGCTTGATCGAGGTAGCCAGCCGCAGGATTTCATCCCAGTGGGCACGGACGTGCTTGATGTTGAGTGTGCCGCCGATCATCGGCTTCAGAGCGTCATAGACGGTTTCGCCCTTTGGAATATAGAGTTTGGTGTCGCCCAGGTCGCGGATGCGCGGCGCAAAGCGGAAGCCTAGCAGGTGCATCAAGGCGAAGACGTGATCGGTGAAGCCCGCCGTGTCCGTGTAGTGCTCCTCGATGCGCAAGTCGGACTCGTGGTACAGCAGACCGTCAAGCACGTAGGTCGAGTCGCGCACGCCGACATTGACCACCTTGGTATGGAATGGCGCGTACTGGTCGGAGATGTGAGTGTAAAAAGTCCGTCCTGGGCTGCTGCCGTACTTCGGGTTGATGTGCCCAGTGCTCTCCGCCTTGCTGCCGGTTCGGAAGTTCTGGCCGTCCGACGATGACGTGGTGCCGTCGCCCCAGTGCCCGGCGAAGGGATGCCGGAATTGGGCGTTGACCAATTCAGCCAACGCTGTCGAATAGGTTTCGTCGCGGGTATGCCAGGCTTGCAGCCAAGCGAGCTTGGCGTAGGTCGTGCCGGGGCACGACTCGGCCATCTTGGTCAGGCCCAGGTTGATCGCGTCGGCCAGTATGGTGGTCAACAGCAGGTTCTTGTCCTTGGCCGGGTCGCCTGATTTCAAGTGCGTAAAGTGCCGCGTGAAGCCCGTCCACTCTTCGACTTCGAGCAGCAGCTCGGTGATCTTGACGTGCGGCAGAATCATCGCCGTCTGATCGATCAATGCCTGCGCGGTGTCGGGCACCGCAGCATCCAGCGGCGTGATCTTCAAGCCCGATTCGGTGATGATGGCGTCCGGCAGGTCGTTGGCTGCCGCCATGCGGTTGACCGTGGCAAGTTGCGCTTCCAGCAGTTCCAAGCGTTCGCTCAGGTACTGGTCGCAATCGGTGGCCACGGCCAGCGGCAATTCGCTGGACCGCTTGAGGCTGGCGAATTTTTCGGGAGGCACCAGGTAGTCCTCGAAGTCTTTGAACTGCCGTGAACCTTGCACCCAGATGTCGCCCGAGCGCAGCAAGTTTTTCAACTCCGACAGCGCACACAGTTCGTAGTAGCGTCGGTCATCACCAGCTTTTCCCAGCGTTTCTTGATGAAGTCGGTCGGTGCATCAGCGGGCACCTTACGGGCATTGTCGGTGTTCATGCCGCGCAGCACCTCAATGGCGTCGAGCACGTTCTTGGCAGCGGGCGCGGCTCGCAGTTTAAGAACAGCGAGGAATTCTGGCGCGTAGCGGCGCAAGGTAGCGTAACTCTCGCAAATGCGGTAAAGGAAATCGAAATCCTCGGGCTGGGCGAGCGTCTGCGCTTCGGTGACGCTTACAGCGAACGCATCCCAGGACATGACGGCCTCAATGGCAGCGAATGGGTCGCCACCCGATTGCTTGGCATCGATCAGCGCCTGGCCGATGCGTCCGTACAAGCGCACCTTGGCGTTGATGGCTTTGCCGGATGCCTGGAACAGCTGCTGATGCTTGTTCTTAGCCGCATTGAACAGCTTGCCCAGGATGCGATCGTGCAGGTCGATGATTTCATCGGTGACGGTGGCCATGCCCTCAATGGCCAGTGCCACGAGGGTGGCGTAGCGTCGTTGCGGCTCGAACTTGGCCAGGTCGGCGGGCGTCATCTGGCCGCCCTCGCGGGCGATTTTGAGTAGCCGGTTCTGGTGAACCAGCCGCTCGATGCCGGTAGGCAGGTTGAGCGCCTGCCAGGCTTTCAGGCGCTCGATGTGTTCCAGCATGTGCCGGGAATTCGGTTTGGCGGGCGACTGGCGCAGCCATGCCAGCCAGGTCGTTTTGCCGTTGTCGCGGCGTTTCAGCAGTTCATCGAGTCGATGGCGATGCCCGTTAGACAACGGTTCGGACAAGGTTTCGTAGATGTGCCGATTGGCGCGGGTGATGGCCTCGGCGCTGGCGCGCTCGATGGCGTTGAGCACGGGCAGAATGATCGACTGTCGCCGTAGATGCTCAATCAAGGCGCTGGCCAGCACGATCCCCTTGTCGGTTTGCATGGCCAGCTCGGTCAGCGTGTGGACGGCCTGCCGGTAGTGGCTCATGGTGAACGGCTGGAAGCCGAATACCGTTTGCAGCTCGACCAGGTGTTCGCGCCGGGTCTGCTCACGCTGCCCGTAGTCGCCCCAGCTTTCGACTGGCACTTTGAGCTGCGACGCCACGATGCGCAGCAAAGGCGGAAATGGCAGCTCATCAGCGCCCAGGATGACACCGGGGAATCGCAGGTAGCAAAGCTGAACGGCGAAGCCCAGCCGATTCGCAGGCCCGCGCCGCTGACGGATCACCGACAGGTCGGTTTCGCTGAACGTGTAGTACCGGATTAGATCGTCTTTGGCATCGGGCAATGCCAGCAGGCTTTCGCGCTCGGTGGCGGACAGAATGGACCGACGCGGCATTCTCAGGACTCGCGCAGGTACTGGTACAACGTTTCACGGCTGATGCCGAAATCTCTGGCGATCAGGGCCTTTTGCTCGCCCGCTGTGACGCGCCGTTTCAGTTCGGCAATCTGCTCATCGTTCAATGACTTCTTGCGGCCCCGATACGCGCCCCGTTGCCGGGCGAGCGCGATGCCTTCGCGCTGCCGTTCGCGGATCAAGGCCCGCTCAAACTCGGCAAACGCGCCCATGACAGACAACATCAAATTCGCCATTGGCGAGTCCTCGCCGGTGAAGGCCAGACTTTCCTTGACGAATTCGATGCGCACGCCGCGCTTGGTCAGACCCTGCACGACGCGGCGCAAGTCATCAAGGTTGCGTGCCAGCCGATCCATGCTGTGAACCACCACGGTGTCGCCTTCGCGCACGAAGGCGAGCAACCTTTCCAGCTCGGGACGCTGCGTGTCCTTGCCGGATGCCTTGTCGGTGAACACCCGCGCCACCTGAACCCCCTCCAATTGCCGTTCCGGGTTCTGGTCGAAGCTGCTGACGCGAACGTAGCCGATGCGTTGACCGTACAAAGTGTCTCCAAGGGTGATGTGTCAAGTTGAAATCTATTACTCTTGATTGATTGTGTCAATAAATAGAATATTTGACTCTATCCTGACGTGATTCTGTCATTTTCAGAAGGCGAATGCACGGAATTTCAGGAGTGCACGTCACAGGATCAGATAGCGGTTAGCTCACGAAACGGGAAAAATCGTACGCTAGGCGTATGTCATGATGCCGCGGCGGTCTCTTGACGACCCATAGCCGACATTCAGGTGATCGTGCCCGGTGAGCGCGCGAATGTCGGCTTTGAAATCCAATGGCCGCGAGTAGCCGACCCTGAGCAGTCGTTCTGGGTAGCTGCGCGTTTTGACTGAAGGATGCTTTCGTCAGTCCCCACCGTTGGCGCGTTTGCCGGATCGGTGTGCACCGTGGACGTGATGGCCGCCGGCGTTGCCCGCGCTCGCGCGATCAACGCTATCCGCGCGCGATAGGTCTTCCAGAATGCCGCAATGCGCTGCGTCCTGGGCTTCCAGGCACTGGGCTCGCAGTCGTTTGAGTTCTTGTTCCAGTGCACGCAGTTCGCGTACTCGCTGCGTCACATGGCCGATATGCGCGTCGAGCAGGGCGTTGACCTCGCCGCAGTTCTCGTCCGGCGAGTCCTTGAAACGCAGCAGCAGCCGGATTTCGTCGAGCGTCATGTCCAGCGTACGGCAGTGGCGGATGAAGGAGAGCCGCTGCGCGTGGGCCTCGGTGTAGAGGCGGTAGTTGCTCTCGCTGCGCGCCGCGGCGGGCAGCAGACCCTCGCGCTCGTAGTAGCGGATCGTGTCGATCGGGGTGCCGGTGGCCGCGGCGATGTCGCCAATCTTCATGTTCGTCAGAGCCTTCCGGGGGCGTCGCTGAGTGCCTCAATCATAGGCTTGACTCTGGACTGGCTCCAGAGTTTCAAATGGCGCCATGGACTCTTCGAACGAACTCGTCATCCTTCCCGCCACGCCCGCGTCGTGCTCGGGCGGCTGCTGCCATCACGCCGCGGAGGACGCAGCACCGGCCACCGCGCCGGAGGCCTCTCGCGGCGCGTGCGTCCGCATCCCGAGCATGGATTGCCCGGTGGAGGAAGGCGAGATCCGGCGCGCGCTCGAAGCCGTGCCGGGCATTCGTGCGCTGCGCTTCGAACTGGCGCAGCGCCAGCTCACGATCGATGCCGGGGAGCCGGCGCTGGCTGCAGCGCTGTCGGCGATCCGCGCTGCGGGTTTTGAAGCGACGCCGGCTGCGGACGCGGCGCCTGCTGCCCGGTCCGAGCGCTCTGCGTGGCGGGCAGAGGGCTGGCCACGCTTTATCGCCGCGCTGCTGCTGGCGATTGGCGCCGAGGCGGTGGGCTACTTCGCGCCGGCGGGGCGCATCTGGCAGGTGGTGGGCATGTCGCTGGGTGCCGCGGCGATCGCGCTGGCGGGTCTGGGCACCTACCGCAAGGGGCTCTTCGCGTTGCGCGGGGGTCGGCTCAATATCAACGCGCTGATGAGCGTCGCGGTCACCGGTGCCTTCCTGATCGGTCAGTGGCCGGAAGCGGCGATGGTGATGGCCTTGTACGCGATTGCCGAGCTGATCGAAGCGAGAGCCGTCGACCGTGCGCGCAACGCCGTTGCCGGCCTGATGTCGCTGGCGCCGGCCGAGGCCGAAGTGCTGCAGGCTGACGGTCGTTGGCGCAGGCTGGCGGCTATCGAGGTGCAGCCGGGTGCGCGCCTGCGGGTGGCGCCGGGCGAGCGCATGCCGCTGGACGGCGTGGTCGCCGCAGGCGCCAGCAGCGTTGATCAGTCGCCGCTGACCGGTGAGAGCCTGCCGGTCGAGAAAGTGGTGGGCGACGTCGTGTTTGCCGGCACGATCAATCTCAGCGGCGCGCTCGAACTCACCAGCACGGCCGGCGCGGACGACTCGCAACTCGCCCGCATCATCCACGCGGTGGAGGCTGCACAAGCCTCGCGGGCGCCGATGCAGGGCTTCATCGAGCGCTTCGCCAGCGTCTACACACCCGCGGTGTTCGTCTTGTCGCTGGTGGTGGCCGTGCTCGCGCCGCTGCTGCTGGGCTGGGGCTGGCTTCAGGCGCTCTACAAGGCGCTGGTGCTGCTGGTGATCGCCTGCCCTTGTGCGCTGGTGATCTCGACGCCGGTCACCGTTGTCAGCGGGCTGGCGGCGGCCGCGCGGCGCGGCATCCTGATCAAGGGCGGGCGCTTCCTCGAGGAGGCGCGTCGCCTGCGCGCCGTGGCGCTGGACAAGACCGGCACCGTGACCGAGGGCAAGCCGCGCCTGGTGCATTGGGAGGCGCTGACTAACTCCGACCCGATCGCGGTGGGCGCGAGCCTTGCGGCGCGCTCCGACCACCCGGTGTCGCAAGCCATTGCCGCCGGGTTGCCCGAGCACGCGATGTTGGTCGAGGACTTCGTCGCGGAACCGGGCCGCGGTGTGCGTGGCCGCATCGAAGGCCGCGCTTATGTGCTCTGCAAGCACAGCCTGATCCACGACATGGGCTTGTGCGACGCGGCGCTGGAAGCACGCCTGGCCGAGCACGAGGCGCAGGGCCGCACGGTGACGCTGCTGGCCTCTGACCACGCGGTGCTGGCGTTGTTTGCGGTGGCAGACACAATCAAGCCGGGTGCGGCGGCGGCGGTGTCCGCGCTGCGCGCGCAGGGCGTCGAAGTGGTGATGCTGAGCGGCGACAACCCGAGCACCGCCCGCGCCATCGCCGCGCAGGCTGGCATCGCCACCGTGCAGGGTGATCTGATGCCCGAGGACAAACAGCGCGCCATCACCGCGCTGCAGGCCAGGTTCGGCGCCACCGCGATGGTGGGCGACGGCATCAACGATGCGCCCGCTCTGGCCGCCGCCGATATCGGCTTCGCGATGGGCGGTGTCGGCACCGACGTGGCGATGGAAGCGGCCGACGTCGTGATCATGACCGACGAGCTGCACAAGCTCGCCGACACGCTGGCGCTCTCGCGCCGCACCTTCGCCGTGCTGTGGCAGAACATCGCGCTGGCGCTGGGCATCAAGGGCGTGTTCCTGGTGCTGGCGCTGTCCGGTTCGGCAACGATGTGGATGGCGGTGTTCGCCGACATGGGCGCGAGCCTGCTCGTCGTCGCCAACGGGCTGCGCATGCTGCGGCCGGCGCGTGACGTGACGGCCGCAGCGATCCGTTGATACACTCCGCCGCCATGCGACGCCTTGTCTTCGTCCTGCTGCTCGTCTTCCTGCCGCTCCAGTCCGTCTGGGGCGCGGCGGCGAGCTATTGCGGGCACGAGTCGGACGCGGCGACCAAACACTTCGGCCACCACGAGCACAAGCATCAGCCGGGCAAGGCCGAGCCCAGCGCGGACGGCAAGGGCAGCGCCAAGACCAACAGCATCGGGGACTTCGACTGCGCGACCTGTCACCTGAGCTCTCCCTCGCTGGCGTCCAGCCTCGTCGTGGGCCTCGTGCCGGCCGACGGCCCGCCGCAGTTCAACTACCACCGTAGCGATCTCTCGCATATCCCCGCAGGGCCTGAACGGCCGGATCGTGCGCTCGCCTGATTCCCGGCGAGCCGATCTCTTCGCGTTTCCCTTCGTGAGCTGAACGTCAGGCGCCAAGCCTGTCGGTCGCGGCATTGCGCTCGCCGGATCTCCCACGTCATTTCGTCGTACTCAGGAGAATCCGATGCGATTCAAGCTATTGGTCGCGGCCACGCTATGGGCTGCGACAACCGGGGCGAGCTTCGCCCAGAACACCGAACCACCGGTCGCGGGGCAGGCACTGCGCGCGCTGACGCTCGAAGAAGCCTGGCGGCTGGCCGAGCAGGCCAATCCTGCGCTGCGGCGCAAGGCCGCGCAACAGGCGGCCTTGGAGGGCCTGGCGCAGGACGCGCGTGCGCTCTTCTTCAGCAACCCCCAGATCAGCTGGGAAGGCACCCGGCGCGAGGTACCCCTGAGCGGGGCGCCGGACGAGCGCCGCAAGGAGTGGTCGGCCGGGCTTTCGCAGACGCTGGAGATCGGCGGACAGCGCGGCTTCCGCGTGTCGGCCGCCGAGGCCGCGATCGCCGCGCAGGCCGCCGAGCTCGACACCCTGCGGCGCGAGCTTCAGGTCGTCGTCGCGCAGCAGTTCTACCGCGTGCAGGCGCTGCAGCAGCGGGTCAGCGTCGAGGAGGCCGCGCAGGCGCTGTTCGAGCAGACCGCGAGCGCGGTATCCAAGCGCCGCGAGGCGGGAGAAGACACCAGGCTCGATGCGAACGTCGCCGCGGTGGAGGCCGAGCGGGCGCGCAGCCAGCTCGACGCCACCCGCGAGCAGTTGATAGCCGCGCGCAACGACTTGGCTGCCACGCTGCAGTTGCCGGCCGGCGCGCAACCGGAGGTGTCAGCCGACCTCGCGACCGCGCTGGAGCAAGCCTTGCCTGCGTTGGCGCCGCTGCTCTCGGCACTACCGACGCAGCCGCGCCAGCGCGCGCTGGCGGCGCAGGAGGACGGTGCGCGAGCACGGCTGGGGCTGGAGCGTGCGAGCCGCATGCCGGATCTCACACTGGGCCTGAGCGTTGGGCGTGAGGGGGCGACCGATGCGCGTGAGCGCCTGACGACGCTGTCGCTGTCCGTACCGCTGCCGCTTTTCAAGCGCAACGCCACCGGCGTCGGTGAAGCCAGCGCAGCGCTGACGCAGGCACAGATTGAGCGCGAGAGCGGCCTGCGCGATGGCGAGGCGAACCTGCGCAGCCTGCATGCGCGGCTGCAGAGCCTGCAGCGCCGCGTGCAGCGCCTTCAGGGCGTGGTCGCGCCTACCCTCGCGAGCAATGCCCAGCTCTCCGAGAAGTCCAGGCGTGCGGGCCAGATCGGCCTGCTCGAACACATCGTCGTCAGCAGGCAGGCGCTCGACGCCCGCCGCGACCTGATCGATGCCCAACTCGATTTCCAGAACACGCGCCTCGCACTGATGCAGGCCGCCGGCCTGCCGCTGGCCCCCGAACAAGGAAAATGACCATGAACCCAAACCTCGACTACCCGCGCTCAGCGCTACGCCTAAGCCTGGTCGCAAGCGCCGTGGCGTTGACCCTGCTGGTTGGTTGTGGCGCCAAGACCGAAGCGCCCGAGGCCACCGACAAGGGGGCTCAGGCTGAAACACCTGCGGCGCAGAAGGGTGGCCTGCTCAGCTTAGGGAAGGACGAACTCGCGCGTAGCGGCCTCAAGGTCGAAGTGCTACAGGCCACAGCATTGACGGACGTAGTGGAAGTGACTGCAACCATCCAGCCCAATGCAGATCGCTTTGCTCGCGTAGGCGCCCCCGTGGAAGGCCGTGTCGTCAGCGTGGCTGCACCGCTTGGCGCACAGGTGCGCGCCGGCCAGCTCCTGGCCGTGGTCGAGAGCGTGGCGCTGGGCGAGACCAACGCAGCCCTGAGTGCGGCGCGCGCTGCTGCGCGCATTGCCGAGGCGGACTTCAAGCGCGCCGAGGCCCTGCACGCCGATGAGATCATTGCGCAGAAGGACTACCTGCGTGCCCGCGCTGAGCACGAGAAGACCGCCGCCGAACTGCGCGCGGCGGAAGAGCGTGTGCGAGTGCTGGGCGCGGACCCGTCCGATGCCGGACGCGGAGGTGCTCGGCTGAGCATCAGCGCGCCTTTTGCTGGCACGGTGGTGGCTCGCAAGGCGACGGTCGGCGAGCTCGCGACGCCTTCGGAGCCGATGTTCGCGGTGGCGGACCTATCCACGGTGTGGATCGAAGCGAACCTGACCGAGGTGATGCTGGCGCGGGTGCGTTCCGGCGCCAAGGCAAGCGTCAGTGTCGAGGCGTATCCCGGCGAGGTCTTCGAGGGCAAGGTGACCTACGTGGCGGGCATGCTCGACAAGGCCTCGCGCACGGTCCCTGCGCGGATCGAGCTGGCCAACAAGGACGGGCGCCTGAAGCCGGAGATGTTCGCGAAGGCGCGCATCGAGGCGGGCGACGCGCCGGCGACCGAGCGCCTTGCCGTGCCGGACGATGCGATCGTGCTGCTGCAGGGGCAGCCGACGGTCTTCGTGGCGGAGGGTGATGGTTTCGCGCCGCGCGCGGTCGATCTTGGCGAGAAGCGTGGCGGTCGCACCGTGGTGCGTTCGGGCGTTGCGGCCGGTGACAAACTGGTCGTGGCGGGGGCGTATGCCTTGAAGGCACGGCTGTTGAAGTCGCAGATCAGCGACGAGCATTGAGCGAAGGAGAACGATGATGCTCAATGCAATTGTGGATGCCGCGCTGCGGTACAAGGTGCTCGTGCTGGTGGCCTTTGCGGTCATCGTGGGCCTGGGCGTGAAGGCCTTTCGCGACGTGCCGGTCGATGCCTTCCCGGATGTCACGCCGGTGCAGGTGAATATCTATACCGAGTCGCCCGGACTCGCGGCCGAAGACGTCGAGAAGTTGCTAAGCGCGCCGATCGAAGGGGCGATGGCGGGGCTCGCCGGGGTCGAGGAAGTGCGCTCGGTGTCGCTGTTCGGCCTCTCGTATGTCGGTGTCTATTTCAAGGACAACGTCGACATCTACTTCGCACGCCGGCTCGTTGGCGAGAAGCTGCAAGAGGCGAAAGGGCGCCTGCCGCAAGGCTACGGCGAACCCGTGCTGGGGCCGAACAGCTCCGGTCTCGGCCAGGTGTTCTGGTACACCGTGGAGTCGGCCGACAAGAAACTCTCGGCGATGGATCTGCGCACCCTGCACGACTGGACGGTGCGGTTGATCCTGCGTACTGCGCCGGGTGTGGATGACGTGATCTCCTGGGGTGGCGAAGAGAAGCAGTACCAGGTGCAGATCGACCCGGCGAAGCTCATCAAGTACGAACTGGGCTTCAAGGAGGTAATGGAGCAGCTCACCGCCAACAACAAGCAGGTCGGCGGGCAGTATCTGAACATCGGCCGTGAGCAGTACTTGGTGCGCGGGCTCGGCCTCGTGTCGAACACGCGTGACATCGGCTCCATCGTGCTCGCCGAGCGCGACGGCACGCCGATCTACGTGCGCGACGTGGCGACGGTGACCGAGGCGCCCGCCCTGCGCTTCGGCGCGGTGACGCGCGACGGTAAGGAGGCGGTGCTGGGCATGGCGCTCTCGCGCGTCGGCGAGAACGCGAAGAGCGTGGTCGACGCGGTGAAGGCCAAGCTCGCCACCGCGCAGGCCGCCCTGCCAGAGGGCGTGAGTCTGAAGCCGATCTACGACCGTACCGACATCGTCGAGAAGGCCCTGAAGACGGCGGAGAGCGCGCTGGTCGAAGGCTCCCTTCTCGTCGCCATCGTGCTGTTCCTGTTCCTCGGAGAAGTGCGCTCGGCGGTCGTCGTGATCGTCACGCTGCCGCTGGCGATGCTGATGGCCTTCCTGATGATGAATCAGGTCGGCATGTCGGCGAACCTGATGTCACTCGCGGGGCTTGCGATCGGCATCGGCATGATGGTCGACGGCGCGGTGGTGATGGTCGAGAACGCGTTCCGGCTGCTCGCACATGCGAAGGAGTCGGGCCAACCGATCAACAAGACGCACCTGATCCTCGAGGCCGCTCGCGAGGTGGCGAACCCGATCGCGTTCGCGATCCTGATCATCATCGTCGTGTTCATGCCGCTGTTCTCGCTCACTGGTCTCGAAGGCAAGCTCTTCAAGCCGATGGCACTGACGATCACCTTCGCGATGGCGGGTTCGCTGATCCTCTCGCTGACCCTGGTGCCGGTGCTCGCCGCGCTGATCCTCAAGCCCAAGGAGGAGAAGGACACCTTCGTGGTGCGTCAGGCGAAGGCGGCCTATCTGCCGCTGCTCGACTGGGCGCTTGGGCACAAGAAGCAGGTGATGGCGGGGGCGGTGGCCTTGCTGGTCGGCTCGCTCGCGCTCTTCCCGCTGCTGGGCAAGGAGTTCATGCCCACGCTGCAGGAGGGCACGATCATGTTCCGCATCACCGGCATCCCCTCGACCTCGCTCGATGAGTCGATCCGCGTCTCCAATGTGGTGGATACGACGCTGCGCCAGCGCTTCCCGCAGGTGCGCTCGGTGCTCGCCACGATCGGCCGTGCCGAGAAGGGTGAGACCTCCGACGTGAACTACATGGAAGTGCTGCTCGACATGAAGCCCGAGGCCGAGTGGCCCGCGAAGGTCTCCTACGCGAAGCTTTCGGCCGACATGCAGGCGGTGCTGGAGGAAACCGTGCCGACAGCGGTATTCGGCGCGACGCAGCCTATCCAGATGCGTGTTGAGGAGTTGATCTCCGGGGTGCGCGCCACGCTTGCGCTGAAGCTCTATGGCGAGGACCTCGCGACGCTCGACCGCCTCAGCGGGCAGGTGAAGGCGGTGCTCGACAAAGTGCCGGGCGTGGCGGACCTCTCGGCGGAAGCCAACAAGGGCAAACCGCAACTCGTCATCAAGGTGGATCGCGAAGCCGCAGCGCGCTTTGGCGTCAACGCGGACGAGGTGTTGGAGATCGTGCAGTCCGGCATCGGTGGCAGCGCCGTCTCCACGCTGATCGACGGCACCAAGCGTTTCGACATCGCCGTACGCCTGGCTGAGAACTACCGCGCCAACCCAGCTCAGATTGCGGCGATTCCGCTGCGTACGCGAGAAGGCGTTCTGGTGCCTTTCGGCTCTGTGGCGAAAATTGAACTCGACGAGGGTTACTCATTCGTGCGCCGCGAGGCGCTGCAGCGCTACGCCGTGCTGCAGATGGACGTGAAAGGGCGCGATGTCGACAGCTTCGTGAAAGAGGCCGATGCACGCTTGCGCGAGCAGGTGAAGTTGCCGGCGGGGTATTGGGTCGAGTGGGGCGGGGCCTTCGAGAACCAGCAACGTGCGATGGCGCGGTTGGGAATGATCGTGCCGCTGACAATCGGGCTGATCTTCCTGCTGCTCTACACCGCCTTCAATTCGGTGAGGCACGCGACCCTGATCATCGCCAACGTGCCCTTCGCCATTATCGGCGGCGTCGTCAGCCTCTTTGTGACCGGGCAGTACCTGTCGGTGCCTTCGGCGATCGGCTTCATCGCGGTGTTCGGCGTGGCGATGCTCAACGGCATCGTGATGGTGTCCTTCCTTAACGACCTGCAACAGCGTGGTCGAAGCATCCGCGACGCGGTGCGCGAAGGGGCTGCGCTGCGCCTGCGCCCGGTGCTGATGACTGCCACCGTGGCGATCCTCGGCCTCGTGCCAATGCTGCTGTCCACCGGCGTGGGCGCCGAAACCCAGCGGCCACTGGCGACGGTGGTCGTCGGGGGGCTCTTCACCTCCACGGCACTGACGTTGCTGCTCTTGCCGCTGCTCTATGAATGGTCCGAACAGCGCGCCGAAGCGCGCCGAGTGGCCGCGCTCGACTACCAGCCCAGGAAGGCC
>JAJZLD010000388.1 GCA_021803785.1 Pseudomonadota bacterium
CAGGACAGAGAGTGCCGCCTTCGAGCCGAGCAGATACGTGGCAGCGGTCGCACCCAGGGCGACGATCAGTTTAGGGCGTACAACGCCGATTTGCTGAAACAGAAATTGAGTACAAGTATTCGCCTCGGCAGGTTCGGGTACGCGATTTTTCGGGGGTCTGCATTTCACGATGTTTGCGATGTAGACGCGCTGGCGATCCAACCCCATCGCAAGAATCATGTTGTTCAGCAACTGCCCGGCGCGCCCGACAAATGGGATACCTTGCTCATCTTCGTCCGCGCCGGGTCCTTCGCCGACAAAGAGCAACTCGGCATTCGGGTCGCCATCGCCAAAGACGATTTTGTGGCGGCCTTCAAAAGCGAGCTGGCAGCGGGTGCAATCGCCAATGTCCTGGCGAATGGCTTCGAGGGCTGCGGCGCGGGCAGGGGGTGCGATGGCAGGCGAGGAGAAGTCAATGGCTGCGGGGGTTACGAGAAGGCTGGATTTAGGCGGCATGATGGGCAGTGGCTCAGGGGTGAGGGGATTCGGTGTTGGGTTTTGTTCCGGCAACGAGGGAAGCGGCTCGGCATTCAATGGAGAAATGTCGTGCTGGCTGCGATAAAAATCAACGCCACCCATTTCGCGGCAATAGGTGAGCACGATAGCGAGCTGCAGGCGTTGTTCCGGAGAAAGAGGTGTTGTCATGCACTCAACATCTGTGTGAAAAAATCTATCGCTTCGCGAGGATGGAAACTGCGTTCATCTCTGCCACAATTTGTCGCGGACGGCGGAGTTGCTGCACTTCGTCGAGGATACGATCGGCGAGCAACCGCTTCGGCATCTCCGGCAATTCCTGCGCGGCGTTGGCGGTCAGAAATGTGACGGCGTTGCGATCGGAATCAAAGCCGATATGGGGACGAGTTACGTCGTTTAGCACGATGGCATCCACGCCTTTGCGAGATAGCTTACCGCGAGCATGTTCGACGGGGTTTTCGGTTTCGGCGGCAAATCCTATGACCAGCGTACCGGGCTGGCGGAGTTTGATGATCTCGGCCAATATGTCTTCGGTCGGTTCAAGTTCAATGGTGATGGGGCCGGTGCGCTTGATTTTCTGTTCCGCGCGCAGACGTGGCCGGTAGTCGGCGACCGCAGCCGCTTTCATCACCAGCGTTGCCCTTGGGAGATGTTTCAGGACGGCTTGCCGCATTTCCTCCGCAGTAGTCACGGGAACAAACTCGCAGCCGGTCGGTGGATCGAGACGCGTCGGGGCGCTGACTAAAATGACGTGAGCGCCGCGATACAAAGCCGCTTCCGCGAGGGCATAGCCCATTTTTCCGCTGGATCGATTGCCGATGAAACGAACCGGGTCAACAGGCTCGCGAGTACCGCCCGCAGTGACCAAAACGGTTTCACTGGCCATGTCGTGACGGCGGTGGAGGACATCCAGAATGGTTCGCACCAGGTCCTCAACCTTCGCCAGGCGACCTTCGCCGAGCATGCCGCACGCGAGGTAGCCGCTATCCGGGGAGACGATGGTCGCCCCGCGAAGACGGAGAGTTTCGAGATTGGCTTGCGTGGCCGGATGCTCCCACATCTGCACATTCATGGCGGGCGCAAGAATCAGCGGCGCGGGAGTGGCGAGGGCCATAGTGGTAAGAAAGTCGTCGGCCATGCCGTGCGCCAGCCGGGCAAGAATGTCCGCGGTTGCAGGCGCGACGATCAGAGCTTCGGTCGACTGCGCCTCGGAAATATGTTCAATGGCGGAGTTGGCGTTGGGGACCTGGCCGTCGCTGTCCCACAGGCCAGTGATGACGCGATGACCGGTGAGGCCGGCGAATGTTAAGGGCGAGACGAATTGCTGCGCTGCCGCTGTCATCACGACATGCACATCGAGCGCCTGCTGTTGCAACGCTCGCACCAGTTCCGCTGCCTTATAGGCAGCAATTCCTCCGGTAACGCCGACCGTGACCTTCATGGGTCTGATTGTACCCCGGCCTAGGGTCATTGATCGGTACGCTTGGGAGCATCTCGGTCGCGACGCATGGCGGATCGATAGCCAATGTAAGCGCAAGTTCGGAATCGTCGTGCTGAGGCAGCCACGGCAACCGAAGGACCTCATGGTTGGCGGCCAAACATGAGGTCCCTTACTACGTTGCGCGCTGTTCAGGATGACAACGCTTATTTATGAGACATTCCTACGTGTGCAAGATCGGGGTATAGCCGGCAGGCAATCCCAATTCTTTGCGCGACGGGCCTTCGGGAACAACGTAGCTGATGAGGCCAGCTTGCAATTCGTCCTGTGCGATGCGGACGGCTTTGGTGGAGCGGTTGGGGACCATCGGGCTCGATCCATTCTGTAATTGGCGAGCACGACGGGCGGCTACGTGAACCGCGCGATACTTACTTTCTTTGACTGCAAGTTCTTCCATGGTGCGACCTCCGGCAATTGGGGGAACTGATTGCTGGTTCAAAATCGATCCAGAGACTGCGATTGATTGACTTCAGCTTACAGCGATAAACCGAAAGACGCTAGCACGGGCTGCAGGCGGGTAGCTGAATTTTGCAACAGGCATTGCTCGGCAAGTTTCCTGTAACGTGGAAGTTCGGGATTTTGCGGCTTGCCATCGATTGCATGGTTCGCACAACTGCGTTCGGCAATCACAATGGCGCTCAATTCTTCCGCAGCCCTTTCCAGAACGTCATTGACGAGCACGTAGCGATATTCGTGATACTTCTCAATCTCGTGGCGAGCGGTGGCAAGGCGCTTCTGGACAACAGATTCCTCCACCCCGCCTTCGGCGCGGCTGCGATTGCGGAGCCGCCTTTCCAGCACATCCGGATTGGGGGGGAGGATAAAGATGGTAATAG
>JAJZLD010000055.1 GCA_021803785.1 Pseudomonadota bacterium
CGCCGCCAGCGCCTTGCGTCTTGCTTCACCCATTGGGTGAGTATGCCAAGCACTCCCAACTGCGCGCCACTGCTGGCGTTTCAACCCATCGGAGGGCTTGAAATGCCGGATCTAGGTTCATGTCGCCCGTCCGCGCAAAGACCTGCCACCAGTAAAAACGGCCGGCGTTCGTATGCCGGCCGTCGCCCCGTCGGTAGAACAGGCACTCATGCAACGGTCACCCCCGGTTACGAGCTCCGGGGCAGTGTCGTCGCGCGTGCGGTTATTACTTGTCGCTCAGCGCATCCACGCCCGGCAGCGCCTTGCCTTCGAGGAATTCAAGGGATGCGCCGCCGCCGGTGGAGACGTGCGACACCTTGTCTTCCAGACCGGCCTTCTCGATTGCAGCAACCGAGTCACCACCGCCGACGATGGTGATCGCGCCGGCCGCGGTGGCTTCAGCCAGCGCGTGCGCCACGGCGTAGGTGCCCTTGGCCGACTCGTCGATTTCGAACACGCCCATCGGGCCGTTCCACAACACGGTCTTCGCGCCACGGATGATTTCGGCGTAACGCGCGGCGGTCTTGCTACCGATGTCCACGCCTTCCTGGTCGGCCGGGATCGCGGTCGAATCGACTTCAACCAGACCATCCAGCGTGCGGGCGTCGAAGTCCAGCTTCTTGGTGACCATCGTGTCGATCGGCAGTTCCAGCTTGTCGCCCGCCTTCGCGATCAGCGCCTTCGCGAGTTCAACCTTGTCGTTTTCGCACAGCGACTTGCCCACTTCCAGACCTTGCGCCTTGAAGAAGGTGAAGGCCATGCCGCCACCGATCAGCAGCTTGTCCACCTTCGGCAGCAGCGCTTCGATCACGTCGATCTTGCCCGAGATCTTCGAGCCGCCAATGATCGCGACCAGCGGGCGCACCGGTTTGTTGACGGCCTCGCCGAGGAAATCCAGTTCCTTCTTCAGCAGGTAGCCCGACGCGCGCGGCAGGTTCACGCCGACCATCGACGAGTGCGCGCGGTGCGCGGTACCGAAGGCGTCATTGATGAACACATCGCCCAGGCGGCTGAGCGCGGCACGGAACGCAGCCACGGCTTCCGGCGTCGCCTTGACGCTGTTGCCAGCCGCATCCTTCGCCTTGCCTTCTTCTTCCAGATAGAAACGAACGTTCTCGAGCAGGGTCACATCGCCCGGCTTCATCGCGTTCACAACGGCTTCGACTTCCGGGCCAACACAGTCATTGACGAACTTCACCGGCTTGCCCAGCAGTTCTTGCAGGCGACCAGCGACAGGCTCGAGCGAGTACTTCGCGACCTTGGCGCCGTTCGGGCGACCCAGGTGCGACATCAGAACCACCGAAGCGCCTTTTTCCAGCGCATAGCGGATCGTCGGCAGCGCAGCACGAATGCGCTTGTCGCTTTCAACCACGCCGTTCTTGATCGGCACGTTGAAATCCACACGGATCAGGGCACGCTTGCCGGCGAGGTCGAGGTCTTCGATGAAAAGTTTGGTCATGGATGTTCTCGCATGAAAGGTAGAGGGGATGTTCTTGCTTATGCTGGCGCAGCCAGGTTTCAACACATCGCGAAGCACGGCCGCAGCGGCGCTTCACGACCCGACGCTACCGGCCCGGCACGCATGCGCACCGCCGATGGCTCGAACCTGCCCAGGCCGGCTTCCGCTGGCGATGCAGCAGGCCCGGCTGCGAACCGCGCAGCACTTTAACGCATCCAGCGGCGCGGGGATTTGGTTAGGGTCAGGAGATTGATGAGTTTGGTTCTTGCCGGGTGCTGTTTTCGCGCCTCGCGAAGACCTCATGCGGCGGTTGATTAATCGTGCGTTGGCCGGGGTCCCGCCCCCGGCGGGCGAGTGACTTCTTTTGCTTCGCCAAAAGAAGTCACCAAGAAAAGGCAACCCGGCGCTCGCGGAGTCGAGCAGCATAGGGGGCCGTGCGCGAATCGCGCAGCGGGGCCTTCGGGCGATTGATATGTCGCCCAGCAAGTAACGCAGTCCGCGCGCTGCCTGACTGGCATAGCCAGCGCGGATGACGTCGTACGTCAGTGCGACGAGGTCATTCGAATCACTTAGCGGGCGGACGACCAGCGAATTGCTCATCGTCCGCGCCACACCAGACAACGAAAACTCACTTACCCCAGCTGTCCTTCAGCCCAACCGCCAGGTTGAACACTGGCTTGCCCGCCACGGAATCCTTGCGGTCGGCAACAAAGTAGCCGTGGCGTTCAAACTGGAAGGTGTCGCCCGGCTGTGCGGCAGCGAGGCCCGGTTCCAGGTAGGCGGTGATAACGCGCTTGGAGTTCGGGTTCAGCGCTTCGAGGAAGTCGCGGCCGCCGGCGTCCGGCTGGGCTTCGGTGAAAAGGCGGTCGTAGAGGCGCACTTCGGTTGCCACGCCTTCCGAGGCCGAGACCCAGGTGATGACGCCTTTGACCTTGATACTGTCGGCGCCGGGCGTGCCGCTCTTGGTGTCCGGCACCAGCTTGGCCAAAACGGCCGTCACATTGCCCTCGGCATCCTTCTCGCAGCCGGTGCATTCGATGATGAAACCGTACTTCAGGCGCGCCATGTTGCCCGGAAAGAGGCGGCGGAAGCCCTTGGGCGGCACTTCTTCGAAGTCCTCGCGCTCGATCCACAGCTCGGGCGTGAGGTTGAACTTGCGTTCGCCGAATTCCGGGTGATGCGGGTGGGCCGGGGCCGAGCAGGGTTCGACCTTGCCGGCGCCGATCACGGCGTCCCAGTTCGTGAGCTTGAGCTTGAGCGGGTCGATCGCGGCCATCGCGCGCGGCGCCTTGGCTTCGAGGTCTTCACGCAGGCAGCCTTCGAGCACCGAATAGTCGATCCAGGTGTTGTGCTTGCTGGCGCCAGTGCGCTCCGCGAGCATCTGCAGGCTCTGCGGCGTGTAGCCGCGGCGGCGCAGGCCGACGATGGTGGGCATGCGCGGATCGTCCCAGCCATCGACGATCTTCTCGTCGACCAGCTGCTTCAACTTGCGCTTGCTGGTGATGATGTAGGTAAGGTTGAGCCGCGCGAATTCGTATTGCTTCGGCAGCGGGTCGGCCAGCAGGCCGGCGTCGCGCAGGTGTTCGAGCAGCCAGTCGTAGAACGGGCGCTGGTCTTCGAACTCCAGCGTGCAGATCGAATGCGTGATGCGCTCCAGCGCGTCCTCGATCGGGTGTGCGAAGGTGTACATCGGGTAGATGCACCAAGCATTGCCGGTCGCGTGGTGCTCGGCAAAGCGAATGCGGTAGATCGCCGGGTCGCGCAGGTTGATGTTGGGCGAGGCCATGTCGATCTTGGCCCGCAGGATCATGCTGCCTTCGGCATGCTTGCCCGCGCGCATCTCGCGGAACAGGCGCAGGTTCTCCTCGACCGAGCGATCACGCCAGGGAGAATTCTTGCCTGGCTCGGTCAGCGTGCCGCGGTTGGCGCGCATCTCGTCCGGCGTTTGCTGGTCAACGTAGGCGTGGCCGCGCTCGATTAGCGCTTCCGCGGCGCGGTACATGAACTCGAAGTAGCTGCTGGCGTAGAACAGGTGGTTGGTGCCGTTATGCTCCCAGCCGAAACCAAGCCACTTCACCGCGTCAAGGATCGAGTCGACGTATTCCTGATCTTCCTTCTCCGGGTTGGTGTCGTCGAAACGCATGTGGCAGACACCGCCGAAATCGCGCGCCAGGCCGAAGTTCAGGCAGATCGACTTGGCATGACCAATATGCAAGTAGCCATTCGGCTCCGGCGGGAAGCGGGTGCGGATCTTCGCCGGATCAGGCTGGCCGGCCGCGTGGTGGGCAGCGTCGCCGGGGGAGCCGGCCCAGTTGCGATTGGCGTAGGTGCCGGCTTCGAGGTCGCGCTCGATGATGTTGCGCAGGAAGTTCGCGGCCGGCGCTGCGGCCGGGGTGTTCTTGTCGTTGGGCGTGCTCACGGCGGATGCGGAATCTGGATTCGGAAACCGTGATTGTAACGGCTCCCTGCCCTGTGCCCGCGTATGTGACAAACGCCTCACCAACGCTTACTCAGGATCAGTCCGCACGCAATCGGCATCGCTATAGTGCAAAGCACATGATCTACCGGTAAAGTTCAGCCCGAACCCGCTCCACCATTCGCTTTCTGATGCCAATTACAAACCAACCGGCCCAAGCGAGCTCTCGCGCCCCACAAGGTGTGCGATGACGCCGGTCACAGCCAGCGCCCGCGTGCTGGTCGTCGATGACGACCTCACCACACGCTCGATCGCGATGGCCGCGCTCAAGGACGCCGGATTCGAGCCCTTTGAGGCCAGTGATGGCGTTGAAGCACTCGAACGCTTTACCGAGCTGCAGCCTGAACTGATTTTGCTTGACCTGATGATGCCGCGGCTCGACGGCTTCGAGACCGCGCGTCGCCTGCGCCGTACGCCAGGTGGCGAACGCGTGCCGGTGATCGTGATGACCGGGCTGGAAGATTCCGGCGCGATCGAACGGGCCTACCAGGCCGGCGCGACCGATTTCATCTCCAAACCGATCAACTGGATGCTGCTGCGCCACCGCATCCTCTACGTGCTGCGCTCGGCGCGCGCGATGGATGAACTGGCGAAGAGTGAATCCAACCTCGCGGATGCACAGCGCATTGCACGCCTGGGCAGCTGGGAGTGGCATCTGCGCGAAGGCTATGTGCGGCGCTCGGAGCAGTTCTTCGCTCTCTTCGGCGAAGACCCGATGGTCTTCCCTCCGGGGATGGATGCGGTGCTTGAACGCGTCTATCCGCAAGATCGCACAATCGTGCGCGAGGCCTACTCGCAGGGCAAGCGCGGCCAGCCCTTCCGCATTGAATACCGCATCGTGCGGCACGATGGCGCGCTGCGCACAGTACTGGAACAAGCCGAACCGATCGCAGCATCGGACGGCGCAGTGACCCGCCTGCAGGGTACGACGCAGGACATCACCGAACAGGTCGAGGCCGAAAAGCGGATCCGCTACCTCGCCTACTACGACAGCCTCACCGGGCTACCCAACCGCCAGTACTGTCGCGAACTGCTGAAACAGACGCTGCGTCGCGCCACGCGTGCCCGCCACTGGGTGGCGGCGATGGTGGTGGATGTCGACCGATTTGGCCGCATCAATGAAAGCCTTGGCCAGAGCGTCGGCGACCAGGTTTTGCAGGTCGTCGCGCGACGGCTGTCCGAAGCCGTCGCAGCCCTGCCCAGCATCGAAGACACCCGCTCCACCGCCGCGGTGGTGGCGCGCATCGGCGGCGACCAGTTCGTCGTCTTCGTCGACGGCGCGCCGGCCGGCGAATCGCCCGAAGCGATCAGCGCGCGCCTGCTCGACGCAGTGCGCAAGCCGATCCTGCTATCGGCAACCGAAGTCGCGCTGACCGCCAGCATAGGCCTCGCCGTATTTCCCGAGCATGCCGACGATGCCGACGCGCTCCTCAAGTGCGCAGACATGGCGGTGAGCCTCGCAAAACGCGAGAACCGCGACGCGGTACGCTCCTTCTCGCAGGATCTGCGTGTCGCCGCCGAACTGCGGCTGGCGCTCGAAAACGAAATGCGCAAGGCGCTTGAACAGGGCGAATTCGAGTTGCACTTCCAGCCGGTCATTTCCTGGCCGGAAGGCACCGTGCTCGCGGCCGAAGCGCTGATCCGCTGGCGCCACCCGAAGCGCGGGCTGCTCGCGCCGGGCGAGTTCATTCCGCTTGCGGAAGAAACCGGGCTTATCGTCGAGATCGGCGAATGGGGCCTGCAGGCCGCTTGCAAGCAGATGGCGGACTGGGTTGCGCAAGGCGTGGCGCCACATGCCGTTGCGGTGAACCTGTCAGGCATCAGTTTCCGCCATGTGCGTCTGCTGTCGGCCGTCAGCAGCGCGCTGGCCGCCGCCGGTCTGCCGGCAAACCGGCTCGAGCTGGAAATGACCGAGAGCGTGCTGATGCGCGACGTCGAACTCACTTACGAGATCCTCGCCGAGCTCAAACGCATGGGTGTGCGGCTGATGGTGGACGACTTCGGCACCGGCTATTCGTCGCTCGCCTACCTCAAGCGCTTCCCGATCGATGTGCTGAAGATCGACCGCTCCTTCGTCAAGGATCTGGATCGCGACAGCTCGGATGCCGCGATCACGTCGGCGGTGATGGCGATGTCGCAGGAACTGGGGCTCGCCGTGGTGGCAGAAGGCGTTGAAACCGAAGCGCAGGCCGCGGCATTGGCGCGACGCGGCTGCAAGGCGATGCAGGGTTTTCTGTTCGCACGCCCGCTGCCTGCCGCCGACTTCATCGAGTGGACCCGACGCGGCTGGCCGCGTGCGATGAAGTCCGCCTGAAGCCCTACCCGCGCTGCAGGACGCCCGCACGCCCAACCCGCGCGGGCGTTTTTCATGGCGCCTCAGATCTTCCAGCGCACGTTGTCGCGCACCGCGGCCGCCATCGCTGCAACAGCCTCATCGTTTTCGGCCACGATCGCGATATGCCCGCGCCCAGCAGGTTCAGCGAGCGCACGGTAGCCCTGCATCGTACCAGTCTGTGGCTCACGCACTTTCTCGCCCGGAATCAGGAACAGCGACACCATGCCCTTGTCGGTGTCCAGCACCACATGCCAGCCGGTACCTTCGGGGCCCGGGCACAGCTTCATGTAGCGCACACGACCGAGTGAGTGGGTCAGCTCGCCGCCGAAATGCGCAAGCACTGCGCGGAACTGATCTGGGTCGGCCAAGCGCGCGGTGGTGAAGGATTCCGGCTCGTGCATCACATGCTCGATCGCGAAACGCGGCGCGTCGTAACGACCGTGCCCCTGCCACACCGACACGCCAAGCCCGATGCTCAGTACCACCGACGCCGCCATGGCCCAGGCACGCCAGGGCATCTGGCGGCGGCCGCTGACGGCGAGCAGGATGCGCTCGTCGAGGCCCTCCGGCACCGGCACATCCAGCACTCGCGCAATGCGTGCCTCCTGCGCGTCGATGCGGCGCGCAAACAGGCGGCATGCGTCGCAGCCGGCTTCGTGGGCGCGAGCTTCGGCGGAGATGCGTTGCGGATCGGCGAGTTTCGCGCGCCGGTACGCGAGGCAGTTCATTTCAGTGGGCGCGTTCATGCGTGTCCTCTTTTCTGATCGGCCGGCGTGCCCTCCAGCAAACCGCGCAACGCCTGACGCGCGCGGGTCAACCTGACCATGATGGCCCCTTCGGTGGTGTCCAGTTGCTGCGCGATCTCGGCACACGAATACCCGCCCAGCGTCTGCAGCAGAAAGGGTTCGCGCAGCGACAAGGGCAAGCTGCCGATCAGTTGTTCCATCTCGTAGAGCGCGATGGTCGAATGCTCGGCCGGCAGGTCGAGATCTTCCGGCGCCTCGTCGGCATAGTCGAACTGCTTGCGCTCGTAGAGCCGTGCATGTTCGTTGCGAAGGATCTGCAACAGCCAGGGCTTCGGATTGTCTTTGTCGCGCAGGCTTTCCCATGCGTTCCATGCGCGGGTGCAAGTCTCCTGCACCAACTCCTCGGCAACGAAGCGGTCACGGCAGAGCCAGAAGGCGAAGCGATATAGATCCGCGCTATAGGCGCGGACCACACGTTCGAAATGGCGTTGGCGAAGCATCAGCAGCATGGCGCTTCCAGTAGGTTCTGCCCGAGCAGACCGGGGTCTGACGGCAAACCTTACATCGAAAGATCAATGCGGTCGGGGCAGCAAGACGATTTGCCGCCCAAACTGCGGCCAAGTCACCCGCCACTTTGCCCGACGCCGCGCCTGATGCCTTGCGCAACCTCGGTCCGCGCTCGCGAGATATGCTGGCTGCGGCGGGCATTCACTCGATCGCGGATCTGACCGCGCGCGGCGCTTCCGGTTGGGGCCGCGCTGTCGGCACCGTGTGGCGGCGGTCCGCGCGACAGCGCGTTGAACAACTGCAGATGGCCGGGAGGCGCGCCAATCTTGCTAAGCCCGCACGCCCCGGCAGTACAATCGTCCCGGGGCCCATGCGCAAAGGGCCTGATCAAATGGAGCTTCCATGCTGTATTCGATTCTTGCGATCAGCGTTGGCGCCGCCGCCGGCGCAGTGTTGCGCTGGCTGCTCGGCACCTCGCTCAACGCGCTGTTTCCCACCGTGCCACCGGGCACGCTGGCGGCCAATCTGATTGGCGGTTATCTGATCGGCGCCGCAATCGTGTTCTTCGCCGATCAGCCGGCACTCGCCCCCGAATGGCGGCTATTCGTGATCACCGGCTTCCTTGGTGGCTTGACCACTTTCTCGACCTTTTCAGCCGAAGTCTCCACCCTGCTGCAACAGGGGCGGCTGGCTTGGGCGCTGGGCGCGGTATCGATTCACGTAGCCGGTTCGCTGTTAATGACGCTCGCCGGCATGGCCAGCGTCGGACTGCTCAAACGCTTGTAAGGAGACCACCATGCAAGGCGTGCTGCTGAACTTCTACTCCGAACAGAATCGCAAGCATCACGGTCACCCACTCGCCGACTGGTTGCTCGACGAAGCGCGCCGCCTCGGCATAAAGGGCGCTACGGTGCTGTACGCGACCGAAGGCTTTGGCCGCACGGGGCGGCTCCACGCCGCGCACTTCTTCGAACTGGCCGACCAGCCGGTGGAGATTTCGATGGCCTGTTCGCCTGCGGATGCCGATCGCGTGATGGCGCGCCTGCGCGAAGAAGGCATCCAGCTCTTCTACGTGCGAATCCCGGTAGAGTTCGGCACCACGGCCGATTAGCCGATCCACACCGCCGGCGGCACTGGCTGCCGGGGGCGACGCCCCCTTAGCGCTGCAGCGCGCGCTCACCTGGTTCGTTCGCCAAAACCCAGCACCCCACGCGAATGGGCGCGCCATGCGCATCAGCGGCACCTCATCCGGCGCCAGCCAGTTCGCCAGTGCGCCGTTTCCGAAGATCGACACACGCAAGCAGCGCGACACCTCGGAAGGCGACCTCACGCCGGCATTCAGCATGGCCGACACGGCGCGCAGCACAGGCAGCACTATCGACGCGACCAAGGTCTTCATGCAGTTCGACTGCGACGTCAAGGTCAGCGTAAGAGAATCGATGCCCTACGACAAATCGACGCTGGACTGATGCGACGCCAACGTCGGGGTGCCGTCGCACTCGGGCACGTCAGCGCAGCAGCGAGATCGCAATGATCCCCATGCCAACGCCGATCATCGCATCGAGCACCCGCCACGAGGCCGGCTTCGCGAACAAGGGTGTCAGCCAGCGCGCGCCGTAGCCAAGCAGCGTGAACCAGCTGGCCGATGCAGCGATACAGCCGAGCCAGAAACCGACGCGGTCCAGCCCATGCTCACGCCCGCCGATCGAGCCGATCAGCACAAGCGTGTCGAGATAGGTGTGCGGGTTGAGGTAGGTAAAGCCCAGCACCAGCACGATCGCCTGCTTCAGCGGCATCGGCGGCGCGTCAGCGGGCGTCAGTGCGTGCGCACTGAAGGCCGAGCGCAAAGAACGCAGGCCGTACCACATCAGGAACGCAGCACCACCCCAGGTCGCCACTTCCACCGCCATCGGGAAGTGTTCGATCACCTTGCCCATGCCGGTCACGCCAAGCCCGATCAGGAAGGCATCGGACAGCGCGCACACGAGAATCGTCGGCAGCACATGCTGCCGCGCAAGGCCCATCTTCAGCACATGCGCGTTCTGCGCGCCAATCGCCATGATCAGACCGGCGGTAACGAGAAACCCTTGAAAGATGACGTGGATGTTCATGCTGCACCTGATCGCTCTGCGTGTTATCGAGGCCCATCGATACGCCCGCCGCCGCGCGAGGCAGCAAGGAGAGGCGGCAACGCTGACCGGCACCGGATCGGTGTGCGGACGTATCGGCTGCGTGGGCACTCGCGGCACCTTTGTAGGACCGCGGAGAACAGGATAGCGGCCGAAGCAGCATCTAATTAGCAATTTGAAATTATTGCAGATAACATTAGCATTTCTAATAGTCTGGCGTAGCGCCACGCTCACCTGAATTCAACGCTGTCTGAAAGCGAAGGGACGTCGCTCGCAACGCTGCCGCAGCTCAGCCCTTGAACACACGGTGTTCCATTACTGGACACCGCGGCACGCAAAAACCTCCACGCGCACTCAAGACCAATCGGGGCGCAATACCCGCGAGCCGCGTGCTCGCCGAGGCGGGTAGCAACGTGTCGGCCGCCGCACACCGGCTCGGCATCAGCCGCACCACGCTGCACTGAGCGCCGCCGCTTAATTAGCCTGGCAGATGCGATTGCAGCACCATAAGCTGAGCTAATAAACTAGGGGGATGAAGATCGATTTCGCCCTGCTCGAATGCCTGGAGGCGGTGGTGACCGAAGGCAGCTTCGAGAAAGCCGCCCGCGCGCTGTCGATCACGCAGTCCGCGGTGTCGCAGCGTATCCGGCAGTTCGAACAGCAAGTCGGCGCACCGCTGGTATTCCGCACCCGCCCGGTCACCCCCACGCCCGCCGCACAACCGCTGCTGCGCTTCGCGCGGCAAACCCAGTTGCTGGCACTGGATGTGTGGCCAGAGTTGCTCGAAACCGTGTCGCGCGGCCGTCTGCGTATCGCTGTAAATGCGGACAGCCTTGGCTCCTGGGTGCTGCCTGCGCTCGCGCCCTGGGCCGAACGCAACGCGGCGATGCTCGACTTCGTCGTCGACGACCAGGAACACACGCAGGAATGGCTGCGCAACGGCGAGGTGATCGGTTCGATCAGTTCCGACCCGGCGCCTGCGCACGGCTTCCGCTCGGTCGCGCTCGGGGTGATGCGCTACCGCTGCGTGGCCTCACCTGCTTTCATTGCGCGCCACCTGCCGCGCGGGCTCGACCGCACGGTGATCCACCGCGCCCCGGCGCTGGTTTTCAACCGGCGCGACGCACTGCTGACCGAACACCTGCGGCGCTATTTGCGGATCAAGGAGCCCCATTTCCCGAACCATTTCGTGCCTGCCTACGAGGCCTTCCTGAGCGCTACGCTATTGGGTTACGGCTACGGCCTGCTACCGGAAGTGCAGTGCGCGCAGGCGCTGGCAAGCGGCAGCCTGGTGGACATCACGCCGAACACGCAGCTCACAGTGCCCTTGTACTGGCACACCTGGGGCCTTGCGACCGAGCTGGTCAGCACGCTCAGCGCAGCCCTGGTGGAGGGCGCTTCGCGCGCGCTCGAGGCGATGCCGCCGCCAACCCGTGCCGCGCGCAAGACACCACGCGCCTGACCCGGCGCGCCCGGTGACGCGGATCGGTCACCACGGCGCACCGACCGGACCGAAACTCCATACCGCGCAACCAATTTCAGCGCTGATCGAGTCAACACAGGGCATGCCGGGGGCGCCCTTGCCGCCCCCACCGGCACGCAAAGGCCTCAGGCCACCGCGGGCAAGCCGGATAAGGCCATCGCCAGTTCAGCCTCGTCGTAGTCCTGGTCCACCAGACCGCCCGAGAGGTAGTTCTGGTAGGCGGCCATGTCGAAGTGGCCGTGACCCGACAGGTTGAACAGGATCGTCTCGGCACGCCCCTCGGCCTTGCAGCGCAGCGCTTCGTCAATCGCGCAGCGCACCGCATGGTTGGACTCCGGCGCTGGCACGATGCCCTCGGCACGCGCAAACATCACGCCGGCTTCGAAACAGGCTGTCTGGTGGTAGGCGCGCGCCTCGATCAAGCCCAGTTCCTTCACATGGCTGACCAGCGGCGCCATGCCGTGGTAGCGCAATCCGCCTGCGTGAAAGCCGGCGGGCGTGAAGGTCGAGCCAAGCGTGTGCATCTTCACCAGCGGCGTCAGATGCGCGGTGTCGCCAAAGTCGTAGGCGTACTTACCGCGGGTGAGGCTCGGGCAGGCGGCCGGCTCCACTGCGATGATGCGGCGCTGCTTCACGCTCGCACCGCCGCGCAGCTGCATGCCGATGAAGGGGAAGGCAATACCGGCAAAGTTGCTGCCGCCGCCGGTGCAGCCGATCACCACATCCGGGTCGTCGCCGGCCATCTCCAGCTGCAGCAGCGCTTCTTCGCCGATGATGGTCTGGTGCAGCAGCACATGGTTGAGCACCGAGCCGAGCGCGTACTTGGTGTCTTCGTTCAGCGCCGCCACCTCCACCGCTTCGGAGATCGCGATGCCGAGCGAGCCCAGGTGATTCGGGTTCTGCGCCAGTACCGCGCGGCCGGACTGCGTTTCGTTGCTGGGCGAGGCGACACAGCGGGCGCCGTAGGTTTCCATCAATGCGCGGCGGTAGGGCTTCTGGTCGTACGACACACGCACCTGGTAGATCGTGATGTCGAGCCCGAACAGGCTGCCGGCAAAGGCCAGCGAACTGCCCCACTGGCCGGCGCCGGTTTCGGTGGCGAGCTTCTTCACGCCGGCCTGGCCGTTGTACCAGGCCTGCGGCACCGCGGAGTTAGGCTTGTGGCTGCCAGCCGGCGACACGCCTTCGTACTTGAAGTAGATCTTGGCCGGCGTGCCCAGCGCTTTTTCGAGGCGGCGGGCACGGATCAGCGGGCTCGGGCGCCACAGGCGCAGCACCTCGCGCACCGGCTCCGGGATCTCGATGCGGCGCTCAGTCGACACTTCCTGCTCGATCAGCGCCATCGGGAACAGCGGCGCGAGATCCGCCGGCACGATCGGCTGCTGCGTGGCCGGATGCAGCGGGGCTGGCGGCGGCACCGGCAGATCGGCGGCGATGTTGTACCAGTCCTTCGGCATCTGCTCTTCGCTCAGCAGGAACTTTGTCGTTTCGCTCATCCTTCTCACTCCTCCGCTTTGGCTATCGTGTTATTCGCTGGCGCCGCCAGCGTCGGCACGCATTCTGCCCGATGGTGCTGACACGTCTCTGACCTGCCTCATGCCCGTGCCATGCGCATCGGTTCATCGCGCGAATCTGCAGTTCAGTCCCCGATCACGGCAGGCTGTCGCAGCACGCTCGCCAGCCGGCGCTGCCGCGTTCAATCTGCAGCCATCGACAAACGACGCAGACAAGAAAGGACGCCGCCATGAAAACCGCCGCCAGCCGTATCGCCACCCGCACACTCGCAGCTCTGATCGCCGCCGCTGGCGTTACCTTCAGCATCGGCGGTACGCTGTTCCTCATGAGCATGCCGTCGCTCGAATACGCTGCGGCAAGCGGCATCGCGGCGCCATCGGCGCCGGTCGTGGTCGCTACCAATCGCGACTGAACCTGCAGCCCCCAGAATGGCGAAACGCCCAATGCGATTGATCGGTAACCTGCTGTGGCTTGTGTTCGGTGGCCTGTGGATGGCGCTCGGCTGGTTTCTCGCCGGCGCCATCTGCTTTCTCTCCATCATCGGTATCCCATGGGGGCGCGCCTGTTTCGTGATCGGCCAGCTGGC
>JAJZLD010000389.1 GCA_021803785.1 Pseudomonadota bacterium
ACATGGACGCGGTGCTCGCGCAGTTGCTCGCGCGCCTCGGCATCGAGGCCGAGATAAACATCCTCCATGACCTGTTTGGGCAGGTCAGGCGCAAGGTCGGCGAGTTCGTCGGCATCGAGCTGCTCGGCCGCAGCCACCAGCTCGGCCTGGTCCATCGTCTCGATCAGCGATTCACGAACCGCATCCGAGACTTCGAGCAGGATCTCGCCGTCGCGCTCGGCCTTGACCAGATCCCAGACTTCGAGACGTTCGTCGAGCGGCAGCGCTTCGAGGATGTAGGCGATGTCTGCCGGATGGAGCTTGTCCAAACGCGCCGCGAGCTCGGCAAGGTGCTGCTTGTGCACCAGGTTCTCGACAAGCTCGTGCTTGGGCATTTCCTGCCGATGCACCAGCTCCTCGACAACCTTGTGACGTGCGAGCGCCGCCTGCACCTCACGGAGGTGCTGCTGTACGTCATCGCTGTGATGCGGGATTTCGTGGACTTCTGCCATCTTCACTACGCCGGCAGGCTGGAGGGAGTGCGGAGTGTACGGGAATCGTGCGACAACCGCGAACGATTCGCGGCGCCGGGCAAGCAAAGCCGTACGGCGAGCGCCTGCGCCGCCTCAACTCGGCGCGCCGCAGGCCTCCAGCTCGGCCAACATGCGGGCGGCAACGAGCCCATTGATCAGGCCAAAGACAAGCGCCGCCAGCGCAAAGATCGGTGCCAGCGCAAACACGCCGTCGTGCGGCACGAGCCACAACCGCGCCACCACGAGTTGGGCGCCGATGTGTGCAAACGCGGCGAGCAAGCTCGCGGTGACCGGGCCAAACCAGCGGCGCGGCAGATGCATCGCCGCACCCAGTGCGCAAAGACTTGCCAGGGCGCCGCTGAGGCCAAGGAAGAATCCAGGCGCGAGAAACTGGCCGAGCAACAGACTTGCGGCAAACACCCGAAGCAGCGCGACCCAGGCCGCATCGCGCCAGCCCCAACGCCACAGCACGATCAATACGACGATGTTGCCCAGCCCCGGCTTCACCCCCGGTAGCGGCAACGGGATTGCCGCTTCGGCCAGCGACAACACGATCGCCGCAGTGGCAAAACGCGCCACGCGGATGTCCGACGCATCGGGGCGTAGTTCAATAACCGAGCGAGTCATAGGCAGGTTGGCGCGCCAGCAAGGCAAGCGTGACCTCGTTGGGGGCACAGATCGCGACTGCGCCAGCGGTGCTCAGCCAACCCTGCCGCACACAGTACTGACGCGGCCCTGGATCGCTCGCAACGCGCGCACGGCCGATGTCGACTTCGATCTTCGTCAGACCGAGCGGGCCGGGCACCGTAATCACCTGCGGCGCAGACAAGGGCACCGTCGCAAACAGCTTGCCGGCGGCGCGGATCTCCGCACGATCCGCCTCGCCGCCACGCCAGAAATGCCGCCCAAGCAAGCCGACCAGCACTGCGGCGAGCAGCAGCACGAGGTAGTCGCCCGGCCGGATCAAGGCCAGCCAGTCGCGCGCAGCGAGCCGCATCGGCGCCAGCCCGACTCAGGACTTGAGTGCGCGGTGCCGCAGCAGCACCCGCACCTGATCCCGGAAACGCGCGGCAATCGTTTCGGCGATGTAGACGCTGCGGTGCTGGCCACCGGTGCATCCGATCGCCAGCGTCAGGTAGGCGCGGCTGTCTCGCATGTAGGAGGGCAGCCAGTTGGCGAGCCAGTTGCCGATGTCCTGCACCATGCGGCCGACGTCTTCGTGGGCGCAGAGGAAGTCGATCACCGGCTGGTCACGCCCGGTCAGCGGCCGCAGCGCGGGGTCGTAGAAAGGATTGGGCAGGCAGCGCACATCGAACACCAGATCGGCGTCGAGCGGAATGCCGTGCTTGAAGCCGAAGGATTCCACCAACAGCGTCAGGCCCTGCGCCGGCGAAGCCTGGATCAGGTCTTTCAGCCACACCCGCAGCGTGTTCGGATGCAGGTCGCTGGTATCGATGCGCTGGCCCAGCTCGCCAACGGCTTCCAGCGCGTCGCGCTCACGCTCGATCGCCTCGAGCAGGGTCACGTCGTCGTCCGCCAGCGGATGGCGGCGACGGGTTTCCGAAAAGCGAGCGATCAGCGTGGTGTTGCGTGCCTCGAGGAACACGAAGCGGACATCTTCAACCGCACCGCGCAGCGCGGCCATGGTCTCGGGCAACGCCTGCAGGCTGGCGCCACTGCGTACATCCACGGCAACACCGACGCGCTCGTAGCCGGCGCCGCGCAGGTGGGCAACCAGCCCTGGCAGCAGTGGTGCCGGCAGGTTGTCGACGCAGTAGTAACCAGCATCTTCAAGCACCGCAAGCGCGATACTCTTGCCGGAGCCAGAAAGGCCAGAGATCAGAATCAGTTGCATGGCATCGGGGGGTCGGCACGGGGGTGTCCCGAGCATAACGGAAGCCTGGTAGCCTGTCAGGCGCATCGCGATTAAGCATTGGGGCAAAACTGCCGTTATCCGGCATGAGGGCGTCTTCGCACACCCAAGCCGGCACGACACAGGGAGCTCATCACGTGCAGTTGCCCAATTTCGACCTCTCTCAGATTCGAGTGCTGATCGCCGATCAGCAAGGCTCGGTGCGTACCTGGCTGCGCACGCAACTGGCGTTGATCGGCATCCAGCAGGCCAGCATGGCCGCCAATGCCACCGATCTGCTACGCCAGTGCCGCAACGGCAGCTTCGATGTAGTGCTGTGCGACCACCACCTGGATAACCAGAAAGACGGCGTAGAGCTGCTCGAAGATCTGCGCTACCAAAGCCTGCTGCCCCTATCGTCCGTGTTCATCATCGTCACCGGCGAGCGTACATACAAGCGCGTGACATTG
>JAJZLD010000056.1 GCA_021803785.1 Pseudomonadota bacterium
GCATCGAAGCCTTCGACGAAGCGGGCAAAGCCTTGCATGACGAAGTCGGCGAGCTCGTCTGCACCGCGCCGATGCCCTCGATGCCGCTCTACTTCTGGAACGATGCGGGCAACCGACGCTACCTCGGCAGCTACTTCGATGTGTACCCCGGCATCTGGCGCCATGGCGACTGGGTGCGCATCACGCCGCGAGGCGGCGTAGTGATCTACGGCCGATCGGATGCCACGATCAACCGCCACGGCATCCGCATGGGCACGAGCGAGCTGTATCGCGCGGTGGAAGATCTGCCGGAGGTCATCGATAGCCTCGTGGTCGACCTCGAATACCTTGGCCGCGAATCCTACATGCCGCTGTTCGTGGTGCTGCGAGAAGGCGAAACGCTGACGCCCACGCTCGAATCCGCGATCCGCGAGCGGATCAAGCAGGCGCTGTCGGCGCGCCATGTGCCGAACGATATCTTCCAGGTCGCCGCCATCCCGCGCACCATGTCCGGCAAGAAGATGGAATTGCCGATCAAGAAGCTGATGATGGGCCAGCCGCTCGAAAAGGTCGCCAACCCGGACACCATGGCGAACCCGGAAAGCCTCGCATGGTTCGTCGACTTCGCGCGTCAGCGCGCAGCGGCCGGTGCTGCATCAGCCTGAGGTGTAGATGCCGGGTTGGTGGCGCTCCATGTAGTGATCGGGCGCAGCCCCTGCTGATCCGGCTGCGCGATCACGGCATCCATCAACTATTTCGAATAGCCCTGCCCACGCTGAGGCGGCAGCACGAACGCATCGGCTAGATAGGCGAACGTCGCCCTGTCCGTCATCATGCGACCGAACGCGATTTGCGCCTCACCAAGGAAGCCGCCGAAGCACAGCGAATTCGCCACAGCTCGGTCGAAAACCGCCCGCAGCAGGCCCCGGCACCGCGACCCCGCACGGGCCGCAGCCGCGCGTGTTGAGCGCCCCCTGACTGAGGTTTTCTCGCCACAGAGGGCGGTACCGAAATGCAGACGGCCGGGCCGCGATTCGCGTCACGCCCAGCCGTCTGTTTGAGCCGAATGACTACCGTCAGGCGCCCAGCTTCTTCTTCAGCAGCTCATTGACCTGCGCCGGCGAAGCCCGGCCCTTGCTCGCCTTCATCACCTGACCAACCAGGGCGTTGAAAGCCTTCTCCTTGCCGGCGCGGAACTCCTCCACCGACCTCTGGTTGGCCGCCAGCACCTCGTCGATGATCGGCTCGATCGCGGACAAATCGGTGACCTGCTTGAGGCCCTGCTTCTCGATCGCCTCGTCAGCACTGGTCGCCTCGCCATTCCACAAGGCATCAAAAACCTTCTTCGCGGCCGAGTTCGAGATCGTGCTGTCGGCAATGCGTGCGAGCATGCCTGCCAGTTGCGCGGGCTTGACCGGCGCATCGGTGATGTCGCGGCCTTCCTTGTTCAGCCGCGCGGCCAGCTCACCCATCACCCAGTTGGCCGCGGGCTTTGCCAATGCCGCGCCGACGATGGCAACGGTATCGACGTAGTACTGCGCCATCTCGCGGCTGGCGGTGAGTGTTGCCGCATCGTAGGCGGAGAGCTGGTACTCACTACGGAAGCGTTCCTGCAAGGTCGCCGGCAGCTCGGGCAACTCGCCCTTCACGCGTGCGATCCATTCGTCGGAGATCACCAGCGGCAGCAGATCGGGGTCGGGGAAGTAGCGGTAGTCCTGCGCATCTTCCTTGCTGCGCATTGCGCGGGTTTCGCCCGCATCCGGGTCGAACAGCACGGTGGCCTGCTGGATCGTGCCACCGTCTTCCAGCGTTTCGATCTGGTAGGCGATCTCGGCCTCGATCGCCTCCTTGAGGAAGCGGAAGCTATTGAGGTTCTTCACTTCGCGGCGCGTACCGAGCTTCTCGGTGCCCTTCTTGCGTACCGACACGTTGGCGTCGCAGCGGAAGGAGCCTTCCTGCATGTTGCCATCCGAAATATCGATCCAGCGCACCAGCGAATGCAGCGCGCGGGCGTAGGCCACGGCTTCGTCCGACGAGCGCATCACCGGCTCGGTGACGATCTCCAGCAATGGCGTGCCGGCGCGGTTCAGGTCGATGCCCGACATGCCGTGGAAGTCTTCGTGCAGCGACTTGCCGGCGTCTTCCTCAAGGTGGGCGCGGGTCAGCTCGATGACTTTCTCGTAGGCCTTGTCACCCTCGCCGACCTGCACCGTGATCGTGCCGCCCTGAATCACCGGCAGCTCATACTGGCTGATCTGGTACCCCTTCGGCAGGTCGGGGTAGAAGTAATTTTTGCGCGCGAAGATCGAAGTCGGCGCGATCTTGGCGCCGATCGCCAGCCCGAAACGGATCGCACGCTCAACTGCGCCGCGGTTCAAGACCGGCAGCACGCCCGGCAGCGCGATGTCGATCGCCGATGCCTGGCGGTTCGGCTCGGCGCCGAAGGCGGTGGAACTGCCGGAAAAGATCTTCGATTGCGTCGAGAGCTGAACATGTGTCTCCAGCCCGATCACAACTTCCCAGTCGGCTCTGCTCATTTCGTATCTTCCAATCCCGGTGCTGCACAAATTACAGCGCCGCGTCTCAAATCAGGTTCAGTTACAACGGTTGACCCGCCGGTCGTACAGGATCGGCAGGATGTAATCCATCGTCGATGACGGTTCGCAGTACTGCTCACAGTTGCTGTAGGCCAGCGTCACCTTGGGGCCCTGCTCCCACATCCGCAAGGTACAGCGGCCACTGCGCGCCTTCAGTTCGACCGACGGCATGCGCTGCGTCTGCGTGAAATCGGGCAGCGCAAATTCGCACACCCCACCCAGCGGCGTCGCCAGCCGCGTGCGCAGGTAATGCACATTGCCGTCAGCGACTTCGATGTCGGCCTGCGCGGTGTGGTGCCGTTCGTCGTGCGCCGCGCAGCGGAACGTCACATTGAGCGGCTTGGCTTCCATTGCCTTCTTGGGCCGACCGACAGCGGGCGCGGCGGGGCTGGGTGGCGTCGGCTTCAGCGGCACCGCGGGCAGCGGGCGGTCAGCACCCTTGCCGCTCGGCGCCTTCTCCGCCATCACCGGCGGCTTGGCCGGTTCGAACACTTCGTCCTCGCCCTTCTTGCCGACCTTTTCCGTCGCGCAAGATGCCAGCAAGGCGAGACTCAGCGCTACCGCCACACGACGCGCCACCTGCGACACCCGCACGCTCATGCTGCGCGTTTGAAGTTCGCCAGCAGCAGCCCGACACACACGAACAGACTGCCGAAGAAACGGTTGGTCCAGCGAATGTGATTCGGGTCGCGCAGCGCCGCCAGCACGCGCGCCGCCAGCAAGGTGTAGCCGCTCATGACGACCGCGTCGGTGAAGAACAGCGTGCCGGCGCAGATCAGGTACTGCAGCGCCTGCGGCGCATGCGGGTCGATAAACTGCGGCAGCACTGCAAGCATGAAGATGATGCCCTTCGGGTTGCTCGCATTGACCAGGAAACCGCGCAACACCAGCGCGCCGCGCGCAGCCGGCACCAGCTCACCAGCATCCTCCACCAGCGGCTTCGGCTCTGCCCGCCACTGCTGCACGCCAAGCCAGATCAGGTAGGCGACACCGAACCACTTGATCGCCATGAAGGCCACGTTCGAGGCCGCGAGGATCGCGCCCAGGCCGAGTGCGACGACCAACACCAGCAGCCCGACGCCCGCCTGCAAGCCCAGGATGTTCCAGGCCCCGCGGCGGAAGCCGTAACGCAGGCCCGCAGTCATGCACGACAGCGCGCCGGCACCCGGCGACAGGCTGATCAGCCACGACGCCGCAAAGAACGCGAGCCAGGTCTCGAATTTCACAGCGCGGGCGCCTTGGTGTGGAAGTCCGTCGCCAGCTGGAAGCGGTGCGCGATTTCGAGCATCCGCGCTTCATCGAAGTAGTTGCCGATCATCTGCAGCCCAACCGGCAGCCCACCGGCACCGAAGCCGCAGGGAATCGACATCGCCGGCAGGCCGGCGAGGTTGATCGCGACGGTGTAGATATCGGCGAGGTACATCTGCACCGGATCGTCCGCCATCTGGCCGATCGGCCACGCGGTGGTCGGGCTGGCCGGCCCAAGCAGCACATCGCACTGCGACAGCGCGGCCTTGAAGTCTTCCGCGATCAGGCGGCGCAGCTTGAGCGCCTGCAGGTAGTAGGCGTCGTAGTAGCCGTGCGACAGCACATAGGTGCCGACCATGATGCGGCGCTGCACTTCGCGGCCGAAGCCTTCGGCGCGGCTCTTGCAGTACATGTCCATCAGGTCGCGGTATTCCGCGGCGCGGTGGCCGTAGCGCACGCCGTCGAAACGGCTGAGGTTGGAGCTGGCCTCGGCCGGCGCGATCACGTAGTAAGCCGGGATCGCCAGTTCGGTCTTCGGCAGGCTCACTTCGACGCGCACCGCGCCGAGCTTTTCCATTTCGCGGATCGCGGCTTCGATCGCTTCACGCACATCGGCGGCGAGCCCCTCGCCGAAGTACTCCTTCGGCACGCCAAGGCGAACGCCGGCGAGCGGCTTGGCCGGGTCAGCCGGCGCCTTCTCGAGCAGGCGGGTGTAGTCCTCGGTCTCGCGTTCGGCCGAGGTCGAATCCTTCTCGTCGAAGCCAGCGAAGGCGTTGAGCAGGATCGCGCAGTCCTCGGCACTCTTCGCAAACGGACCGCCCTGATCGAGCGAGGACGCATAGGCCACCATGCCCCAGCGCGACACTGCGCCGTAGGTGGGCTTCAGGCCGGTGACGCCGCACAGCGAGGCGGGCTGACGAATCGAGCCGCCGGTGTCGGTGCCGGTGATCGCCGGCGCCAGACGCGCCGCCACCCCTGCCGCGGAGCCGCCCGATGAGCCACCCGGTACGCGCGAGACATCCCAAGGGTTCTTCACAGCGCCGTAGGCCGAGTGCTCGTTGGTCGAACCCATCGCAAACTCGTCGCAGTTGGTCTTGCCCAGCATCACCGTGCCGGCCGCCTTAAGGCGCGCCACGACGGTGGCGTCGTAGGGGCTGACGAAGTTCGACAGGATCTTCGAGCCGCAGGTCGTCAGCACGCCCTCGGTACAGAAGATGTCCTTGTGCGCGATCGGGATGCCGGCAAGCGGCCCCACCGGCCCGGCCGCGCGCGCGGCATCAGCGGCCGCCGCCTGCGCCAGGGCACCATCACGATCGACCGTGATGAAGGCATTGAGCTGCGGGTTCAGCGCAGCGATGCGATCGAGGAAAACCTGCGTCAGCTCGACGCTGGAAAACTGTTTTGCCGAGAGGCCGGCAGCAAGCTGTTTGAGGCTTAGTTCAAGCACGTTGGATCCGTGTGGCAGTGCCCGCGATCACCACAGGTGGTGTACCGAAGGCTTGATCAATCGTTCGTAGATATCGCGCACAGCCGCCATTTCGGCGTCGGTGAGCGCACGCAGCCCTTCGACTGCGATGTTGGCGTCGAGTTGCTCGGGGCGCGAGGCGCCCGGGATCACCGTCGACACTTGCGGGAACATCAACACCCAGCGCAACGCCCAGATCGCTAGCGGCGTGTGATCCGGGAACACCCGCTTGAGTTCCTCGACCGCCTGCAGGCCCAGTTCGTACGGCACGCCCGAGAAGGTCTCGCCTTTGTCAAACGCAGCGCCATTGCGGTTGAAGTGGCGATGGTCTTCCGCACCGAAGATGGTCTCGCGGCCAAACTTGCCCGACAGCAATCCGCTCGCCAGCGGCACCCGCACGATCACGCCGATGTCGCGCTTGGCCGCCTGTTCGAAGAACAGCTCAGCCGGGCGGTGGCGGAACATGTTGAAGATGATCTGCACCGTAGTCACGTTCGGGTACTCGATCGCCTTCAGCGCCTCCTCGACCTTCTCGACGCTGACGCCAAGATTGAGGATCTTACCCTCGCGCTTGAGGTCGTCGAACAGCCCGAAGATTTCGGGCCGGTAGAACACCTCGGTCGGCGGGCAGTGAAGCTGGATCAGATCCAGCGCGTCGAGGCCGGTGTTCTTCAGGCTGGCCTCGACAAACCCGCGCAGGCGCTCGACGGTGTAGCCGGCATTCACGTGCGGCGAGATCTGGCGGCCGCATTTGGTGGCCACGAACACGCGTTCGCGCCGCGCGCGCACGACACGGCCGACCGCGGCTTCCGACATCCCGGCCGAATACACATCGGCGGTATCGATGAAGTTGATGCCGGCGTCGATCGCGCGATTCAGGATCGTCTCGGCATTGGCGTCCGAAAATGCATCGCCCCAGCGTCCACCGACCTGCCAGGTGCCCAGCGCGATCTCTGAAACATCAAAACCGGTCTTGCCCAGCCTGCGTTGCTGCATGGCAGCCCCCCGCTTACTCGATGACCTTCGGAACTAGGTAGAGTCCGTCTTCCGCCTGCGGCGCCACCGCCTGATAGGCGTCGCGACGATCGGTTTCCGAAACACGGTCCTCGCGCAGGCGCTGCGCAACGGCATGGGGGTGATAAAGCGGTTCGACACCGGTGGTATCAACAGCCTGCATGCGTTCAATCAGGCCGAAAATCCCGTTGAGCTTTTCCTGAGAGGCCGCGGCCTCTTGTTCGTCCAGCTCGAGCCGGGCAAGCCGCGCAATGCGGTGAACGTCGTCGTGAGTCAGCGACATGGCCGGAATTTCATTCAAAACAAGGAATTGAATAGGTTATCATAGACCCTTTACCCGCCCTAGCCGGACGGGTGCTGGGCACCGCCGAACGGCGGTTTGCTGCCAAGCGAGGGCTCATTTGCTCGCGGAACGGCCGCCCCGGTTCGCGACATCCGCAACCGGCCATGCGCCACAAGGGCGCACCCCGCACCGCCCCGGGCACCCCCAGACAAAACACGGATTTACTCAGACATGTTCGGATTCTTGCGTTCCTATTTTTCGAACGATCTCGCGATCGACCTCGGCACTGCCAACACCCTGATTTACGTCCGCGGTCGCGGCATCGTGCTCGACGAACCGTCGGTCGTCGCGATCCGCACCGAAGGCGGCCCGAACGCCAAGAAGACGATCCAGGCCGTCGGCGCGCAGGCCAAACAGATGCTCGGCAAGACTCCGGGCAACATCACCGCGATCCGCCCGATGAAGGATGGCGTGATCGCCGATTTCACCGTCACCGAGCAGATGCTCAAGCAGTTCATCAAGAAGGTGCATCCCTCTTCGATGCTCGCGCCGAGCCCACGCATCATCATCTGCGTGCCCTGCGGCTCGACCCAGGTCGAGCGTCGCGCGATCCGCGAATCGGCACTCGGCGCCGGCGCCTCGCAAGTGTTCCTGATCGAAGAACCGATGGCCGCAGCGATCGGCGCCGGTATGCCGGTAGCCGACGCGACCGGCTCGATGGTGGTCGATATCGGCGGCGGCACCACCGAGGTGGGCGTCATCGCGCTGGGCGGCACGGTGTTCGCCAACTCGGTGCGCGTCGGGGGCGACAAGTTCGACGAAGCGATCGTCAACTACATCCGCCGCAACTACGGCATGCTGATCGGCGAAACCACCACCGAGAACATCAAGAAGGAGATCGGCTCGGCCTTCCCGGGCTCCGAAGTACGCGAGATGGAAGTCAAGGGCCGCAACCTGGCCGAAGGCATCCCGCGCGGCTTCACGATTTCCAGCAACGAGATCCTTGAAGCGCTGGCCGATCCGCTCAACTCCATCGTCTCCGCAGTCAAGAACGCGCTCGAGCAGACCCCGCCGGAACTGGGTGCCGACATCGCCGAACGCGGCATGGTGCTGACCGGCGGTGGCGCACTGCTGCGCGATCTCGATCGCCTCTTGATGGAAGAAACCGGCCTGCCGGTGATCGTCGCTGATGATCCGCTGACCTGCGTCGTCCGCGGCTCGGGCATGGCGCTCGAAAAAATGGACAAGCTCGGCAACATCTTCGCCAACGAGTAAGCTCGTCGCGAAGCAAGCCACTTGGTAGCGCGCGCGTGAAGCGCGCGTTGCCCGTTCACCCCACGCCGCAGGCTTTCCGCACGCGAACCGAAGCGCCCAGACACCATGTCCGTCGTCGGTCATCAGCCTCCTCCATTTTTCAAGCGCGGCCTGCCCGCCTCTGCGCGGCTCACGCTCTACCTTGTGCTGTCGATCGGTCTGCTGGTCGCGGATTTGCGTTTCCGCTATCTCGAAACCGTGCGCCACGGCGTAACGGTGCTGACCTATCCGCTGCAGATCGCTGCTTCAACACCGGCCGAGTGGGCGAATCGGACCTACGACTATTTCTCGTCGCTCAGCAGCCTGCAGAGCGAGATCAAGCGCCTGCGCGCCCGCGCGCTGGATGATGCGAAACGGCTGCTGCGCGAGCAGGGCCTGGAGAACGAGAACCATCAGCTGCGCGAGTTGCTCGCGATGCGTGAGCGTGTCGGCGCCCGCAGCATCGCCGCCGAAGTGCTCTACACTTCGCGCGATCCGTTTGCGCGCCGGGTAATCATCGATCGCGGCGAACGCGACGGTATCGAGCCCGGTCTCGCGACGATCGACAACGCCGGCGTGGTCGGGCAAGTGACGCGCGTATTCCCGCTGCAAGCGGAAGTGACGCTGCTGACTGACAAGGATCAGGCGATTCCGGTGAAGGTCGTGCGCACCGGCCAGCGCGCCGTGATGTTCGGCGCCGGCGGCGGCATGCTCGAACTGCGTTACCTCGCCGCCAACGCGGACGTCGAACCCGGCGACGTCGTTGTCACCTCAGGGCTTGATGGGGTTTACCTGCCCGACCTGCCTGTGGCGAAAGTCGTGAGGGTCAATCGCGACGATGCGCGCGGCTTTGCTCGCTTCGTCTGCCAGCCGATCGCCGGCATCGAACGCAGCGGTGCCGTACTTGTGATCGGGCGCAACGTCAAACCGCTCGAAGACCCTACCGCCAACGATCCGGCCCCGGACGCAACCACGCCGGGCGGCCGCCCGAAGAGGAGGTGACATGCAGCCGACGCACCGCTCCAGCCGAATCCTGCTGCCGGTCCGCATGGGCTGGGTGTGGATCACCCTGTTCCTCGGCCTGACCCTTAATCTGGTTCCTACCCGCGCACTGCCGGGCGTGCCGGACTTTGTCGCACTGGTGCTTGCCTTCTGGTGCGTGCGCGAACCGCTGCGCGTCAACATGGGCGCCGGCTTCTGGCTCGGCCTGCTGACCGACATCGGCTACGGTTCGGCGCTCGGCCAGCATGCACTGGCCTATGTGCTGCTCGCTTTTATCGCGAGCACGATGAGCCGCCGACTGCTGTGGTTCCCGCCCGCGGCACAGGCGCTACAGATGGTGCCGCTGTTCCTCATGACGCAGGTTGTCATGCTGGTGGTGCGCTTGATCGCCGGGGCGGAATTCCCGGGCTGGGAGTACTTCTTCACCACCTTCACCACCGCGTTGCTGTGGTTCCCCGCGCATTTCGTGCTGCTGCTGCCGCAGATGCAGCCGATCGAACGCGACCAGAACCGTCCGCTCTGAGCGGCTTCGAAGATCGATGGAATTCAAGACACCCGAACAGGAGATTTCCCGCTTCCGCGGCCGGGTGCTGGCGGCGAGCGTGTTCGTCTTTTTCTGTTTCGGCCTGCTGGTCGCGCGCTTCGTTTGGTTGCAGGTGATCAAGCACGACTACTACAGCACGCGCGCGGAGGACAACCGCATCTCGCTGATGCCGATCGTGCCGAACCGGGGCCTAATCGTCGATCGCAACGGGTTGGTACTGGCGCGCAACTACTCCGCCTACACGCTCGAGATCACCCCCGGGCGCGTGAAGGACCTGGATGCCACGATCGACGCGTTGGCCGGCATCGTCGACATCCAGCCAAAAGATCGCAAACGCTTCAAGAAACTGGTCGAAGAGAGCAAAACCTTCGAGAGCCTGCCAATCCGCAACCGCCTGACCGATGAAGAAGTCGCGCGCTTCGTTGCGCAGCGGTACCGATTCCCGGGCGTCGATATCAAAGCGCGCCTCTTCCGCCAGTACCCGGAAGGGGAATTTGCCTCGCATGTGCTGGGCTACATCGGCCGCATCAACGACAAGGAAAAGGCGCGCATCGAGGAAGATGACGACCGTGCGGCGAACTATCGCGGCACCGAGCACATCGGCAAGAGCGGACTTGAGCAGAGCTACGAAGATGAACTGCATGGCACCACTGGCTTCGAGCAGATCGAAGTGGATGCCGGCGGCCGCGCAGTGCGCTCGCTGGCACGCATCCCGCCGGTGCCGGGCCGCAAACTGGTACTGACGCTGGACAGCCAGTTGCAGAAGATCGCCGAGGCGGCTTTCGGCAACCGACGCGGCGCACTGGTGGCGATTGAACCGGGCACCGGTGGCGTGCTGGCGCTGGTGTCCAAGCCCACCTTCGACCCCAACCTGTTCGTAGACGGCATCGACCCGCAGAACTGGGATGCGCTGAACAATTCGCCGGATCACCCGCTGATTCACCGCGCAATCTCCGCCTCGTATCCGCCCGGCTCGACCTTCAAGCCCTTCATGGCGACGGCCGCACTGATGACGGGCAAGCGCACGCCGTCGCAGGCGATTTCAGACCCCGGCTACTTCTGGTTCGGCGGCCACCAGTTCCGCGACGACAAGAAGGGCGGCCACGGCTCGGTCGACATGGCCAAGTCGATCATCGTCTCCTGCGATACGTACTACTACGCGCTCGCCAACGACATGGGCATTGACTCGATCGCGCGCACGCTCGGCCAGTTCGGGCTCGGTTCGCGCACGGGGATCGACATCGGCGGCGAAGCGACTGGCGTGCTGCCCTCGCCCGAGTGGAAGAAAAAGCGCTTCAAGAGGCCGGAGCTGCAGAAGTGGTACGCCGGCGAGACCATCTCGGTCGGCATCGGGCAGGGCTACAACAGCTACACGATGCTGCAGATGGCACACGCAACCGCCACGCTCGCGACCGGTGGCGTAATGTACAGACCGCACCTGGTGAAGTACGTGCAGGATCCGCGCACCAACGACAAGCGCGTCATCGAGCCGGAGCCGATCAAGACGATCCCGATCAAGCCGGAGCATGTGAAGGTAATCCATGAAGCGATGGTGGGCGTGATCAAGTACGGCACCGGCGCGCGCGCCTTTGCGGGCGCCCCCTACGTCGCGGCCGGTAAGACCGGCACCGCGCAGGTTTTCTCGCTCAAGGGCGGCAAGTACGAATCGCATAAGCTTGGCGAGCGCCTGCGCGATCACGCGCTGTTCATCGCGTTCGCCCCGGTGGAAGCACCGAAGATCGCGCTCGCGGTCCTGGTCGAGAACGGCGGCTTCGGCGCCGAATCTGCGGCGCCGATCGTGCGCCAAGTACTCGATTACTACCTGCTCGGCAAGATTCCGGAAGGTGCGGCACCAGAACAACCGGGGGCAGAATGATCTTGCAACGTCTGTGGCGTCGCATCGCGGCGCCGATCGACCCATTCCTGTTCTCGCTGTTGATGATGCTGATCGGCTTCACGACCGTCGTGCAGTTGTCGGCCTCGCCCGATCGCATTCAGGCGCAACTGATCAACACGGGCGTGGCGCTGGCGGCGATGTGGATGGTGGCCAACATCTCCCCGCAACGGCTGCAAATGCTCGCGCTGCCACTTTATGTGGTGGGCGTACTATTGCTCGTCGCGGTGGCTCTGTTCGGACAGGTCTCGAAGGGTGCGCAGCGTTGGCTGGATCTGGGCATCATGCGGATTCAGCCCTCCGAGTTGCTGAAGATCGCGATGCCGCTGATGCTCGCCTGGTACTTTCAGATCCGCGAGGGCTCGCTCGCGGTGCGCGACTTCGTCGTTGCAACCGTGCTGCTTGCGATTCCGGTCGGCCTGATCGCCAAGCAGCCCGACCTTGGCACCGCAATCCTGGTGCTGTCCGCTGGGCTGTTCGTGATCTTCTTCGCCGGCCTTTCGTGGAAGCTGATCGCACCGGTGATGCTGGCCGGCGCAGTTGGCGTGGGCGCAATCATCGCGACGGAAGACAAGATCTGCGCACCGGATGTGCAATGGCCGGGCCTGCGCGAATATCAGAAACATCGCGTCTGCACCCTGCTCGACCCGACCTCCGACCCGCTGGGCAAGGGCTTCCACACGATTCAGTCCGAAATCGCGATCGGCTCCGGCGGCTTGCTCGGCAAAGGCTGGCGCAATGGCACGCAAACCCAGCTCGAGTTCATCCCGGAACGCCACACCGACTTCGTCTTCGCGGTCATCGCGGAAGAGTTCGGCCTGATCGGCAACATCGGCCTGCTCTTCACCTTCCTGCTGGTGATCCTGCGCGGCCTGCTGATCGCCGCGAACGGGGCCACCGTGTTCGGGCGTCTGCTGGCTGGCGCAATCTCGCTGTCCTTCTTCACCTACGCGTTCGTGAACATGGGCATGGTGAGCGGCATCCTGCCGGTGGTGGGCGTGCCGCTGCCGCTGGTGAGCTACGGTGGCACTGCGCTGGTGACGCTTTGCCTAGGCTTGGGTATCCTAATGAGTATTGCCCGTCACCGGACGCTGCTCCAGAAATGATCCGCCGCGTTTTCCGTAACGGTTCCTATCGCCTGCCAGCCGGCACGCTCTCGGCGCTGGCCGCCGCGCTGGTGCTGTCGGCGTGCGCCACGTCGCCCGCCCCGGTCAGCCGGCAACCCGAAGTGCGGCCGCAGCCGCCCAGCGCCTCGGGCAGCAAACCAAAGGTGGTGCAGAAGAAGGGCGGCGGCTACTACAAGGACGACGGCCCCGGCGACGACATTCCGGACAACCTCGATTCGGTGCCGGACGCCGAGCCCAAAGCCGAGCCGCTGCATCGCTTTGCCAATAATCCGTACAACGTGTTCGGCAAGGAGTACGTGCCGGCGCAACAGGTCGCACCGTACCGCGAGCAAGGCCTCGCGTCCTGGTACGGCCGCAAGTTCCACGGTCAGCCGACCTCAAGCGGCGAGAAGTACGACATGTACGGCATGACCGCCGCACACCCGACGCTGCCGATCCCGAGCTACGCGCGCATCACCAACCTGCGCAACGGCAAATCGGTGATCGTGCGCATCAACGACCGCGGCCCTTTCCACGCCGGTCGATCCATCGATCTCTCGTACGCCGCAGCCTACAAGCTCGGCTACCTCGATACCGGCCACACAGATGTCGAAATCGAAGCCATCGTGCCGGAAGGCATCGAGGTCATCGCCGAGAACATCCCGCCGATCCGCCAGCGCGGGCCCGCACCGAAGCGCGTGCCGCTCAAGCCGGTGCCGCCTGAACCGGTTGAAGTGGCCAGCGGGAAGCCGGCGCCGGCGGCGCCCTCAAGTACCCGGGTCGATGCTCCGGTGCTTGCGGCCGCACCAATCAGC
>JAJZLD010000390.1 GCA_021803785.1 Pseudomonadota bacterium
TGGCTGCTGTTGGGGCAGGGGGCATGTTCTCGGCCTTGGTTGGCCCCGCGCTGGTTATCATCTCTGGGCTGGCAGTGCCGCTTGGGCTGATGATCGCGCCGGATGCGCTGCGTTACGAGCGGGCGCATGTTCTGGCACAGCACTGGTTCGGAAAGGGGTTCCTGTTCCTTGTGGTGTCGTTGTTTCTGTGGCACGCCGGGCATCGCATCTTCCACAGCCTGCACGACTTCGGCATTCATGCGGGGGCTGTCGCGCGCGCGATCTGCTACGGCGTGCCAGCCGCCGCGACGGTGTTGGCCGCTGCGGCTTTGATGGCGATTGGTTTCTAACTGCCAGGATTCTGGTGAGCAGCCTCCTGGAATTCGTTCGGTGCGCCGATCCTATGCGCGCGGTATCGCGACTGCGAGTGGCAACGACGCTAGCGCGCCACGCTGCGTGGCTATCGCGATCTGCCTCAAAGCGTCCGCGCGCGGTGAACCGCTTCAGTGCGCGTACGGATGCCCAGCTTGGAGTAGACGTGATTGATGTGCGTCTTCACCGTTGCAAGGGAGACGTGCAGCCGGGTGGCAATCTGCTCATTAGTGAGCTGCTCGCCGATCAACTGAAGAATCTGCCACTCCTTGGCGGTAAGCCCTGCCGGCGGTGGGGCGTCCGTGCTGGCCTCGGCGTCTTCTTGCGGCCGGGCGTCGCGCCGCCGCACCAGCAGCCGTTGAACCAGCTCGCGCAGAAAGTTGCGCGTCAGCGTGTCAGCGGCGAGCGAGGTATCGCCCAGTAGTGCTTCAAGTGGGCCGAGCGCACGCGGTGCGAGCCAAAGCCAATCGAGGCGGTCATTATTTGCTGCGGATTGACGGACGGCGCGCAGCAAGGCGGCGCTGTCGCCGGATTGCAGCGCCATCAGGCGATGGCCCAAGGTCGCCAGGTCTGCTGCGCCGCCTTGTTTGAGTCGATTGACGCGCTCAGCCAGTGTGCCGGTGTCCAGTGCTTCGCCTGCCAGAAGGCGTGCGGCCGCGCAGAGCAGGTCGCGCCGGTCGCGGTAGAGGCACTCGGGCCAGGGTTCGGCTTCGGCGCGGGCGGCGATCTCAAGCAGACGTTCCCGGTCCGCCTCACGCGCGCGTAGCCATATGCGCGGCAACATCGCCTCGGCACGCCATTTCAGGCACAGGAAGCGCTCCGCGAGTTGCCCTTCAAGCCAGGTGACGCCTTCCGCCGCTTCGTCGCTGCGCCCCTCGATCAAGGAGCTGATCGTCTGCAACGTGCCGTAGGTGAAGCTCCAGTATTCACCGTAGGTGCATGCGGCATCGGTGCCCGCTTGCAGCAGGCGCCGTGCGGACGATGTGTCGAGGCGACGCAGGTGGATTGTGGCTTCGAGGCGCACGCTCGGGTCTAGCGCGGCAGCGGATTCGAGTCCCGCAATCCGCACCCGCTTGCGGCGCTCGATCGACCAGCGCATTGCCGTGTCGAGGTCGCCGCGCTCAAGCATCAAGGCTGCGCGGCGGTGCAGTGCTTCAAATTGCAGCCAGTCGAGTCGGTCGCGATCAGCACAAGCCTGCATGTGGGTGAGTGCGTGTTGCGCATGCTCAAGGTCGCCCAGCGCCAATGCGCAGCCAGCCGCGACGTATTCGGCCAGGGCGAAGCTGGGGTGGAGATCCTCATGCAAAGCCTTCAACGCGGCATCGGCATGGCCGGCCGCACAGGCGAAGCCGTCGTACTGGAACGAAATCGACGCTGCGAGCGCGCGTGCTGGTGCGGCAATCGAAGCGTCAGGGTGCTCGCACAGTCGGCTGACTTGTGCGTCGGCCTCGTGCGGCAACTTGCTGACTTCTACCTTCCACGCTGCGTCCAGCAACGCGCGAGGCGCGTGCTCGGTCTCGGTGGCGGTCGCGTCGAGCAGGGTTCGCAGCAGGTCGCGGTTGCGATCGAACAGCATGCGCCATCCCGCCGCTTCGATGACGCTCAGACACAGCGACGGATCGCCCGCATCGAGCGCCAGTATGGCGGCGGGGGCGTGCTCGCCGCGTGCGAGCAGCGCAGCGCTGCCGTTGTCGAGCGCGGCGCGCCAGGCCTCGGGTTCTCGCGCACGCCAAGCAGCAACGAGATAGGGGCGGAAGCGCGCAGCGAGCCGGACGCCACCGCCTGCGTTGCAGAGCGGCCCGGCCAGCGTGGCCACCTGAAGCATTGCCGCGTCGGCTTGTGGCTTGGCGCCGATGCCGAGCGCCATCAGCCATTCCGGGCGCGATTCCGGCAGCAGGGCGGCACGACCGAGGGTGGCAATCTGCGCATCGCTCAAGTCGTTGAGCCAAGCCAGATCCAGCCATTGCGCCAACTCGTCGTCCCAGGCGGCGTCGGGGTGTACCGTCGCCTGCCGGGCGCCCCACCAGCCCGCCCAGGTGTCAGCGTCGCCTTCCAGTCCGGCGCTACGCCATTCGTCAGGCGAAAGGGCCAGGTGGTGCGCATTGAGGGCGGAAAGCCGCCCTTGCGATCGCCACAGCGAAACCGGGAGCGAGCCCGCACTTCGGCCGGCGAGGATCAGCCTGGCTGTGCGGGGCAGGCTATCGATTAGCGTCGTCAGCGTGTCAGCGCCTTGCGGATCAAGCGCGTCGATTGCGTCGACAACCAGCAAGCCATCGTCGCCAAGGGCGTCAATGGCGCGGCGCAGAGACTTCAGGAATCCTGCCGCTTCGCGCCTGGCCGTAATCCAGGCGCGCAACCCATGCCAGTCGTGCCAGAAGCTGCGCAAGGCACAGGTCTTACCGTAACCGCCGGGTGCCAGCACGGTCACCAGCGGTCGCTGTAGTGCCGCTTGCAGGGCTGCCAGCACGGCGGC
>JAJZLD010000057.1 GCA_021803785.1 Pseudomonadota bacterium
TCAAGGACCTCGACCGCTGGGCCTGCCTGCTGCACTACATCAGCGACCGCATCGCGCCTGTCATCGGGCCGCCCAGACCGCCACAAGGGCTTCCGGCCGCGGGGTAACTGCCGGATTTAGGTTGAAAGTGGTTGGATGTAAACGAAAAATACGTGCGTGCATGCCGAACGCATTGGGCCGGCGGATGATTGCCAATCGATCCGAGGCGGCGCTAGTTGCAGGTGGGGGAAACGTCTTAGCCGAGCGGCAGGTAGAGCTGGCTCGACGTGCCCGCCGCGTTGTCTTTAAGCGAGAACCGCACGCCTTCCGATGTCGCGCAGCGCACTAGCTGCGACCGCTGATCCCCCTTGCGCAGCGCCACTTCGGCGTCGGATCGCCTCTCGGCGATGGTGCCGGTGTCGAGCACGGGGCCGATCATCGGTTTGACCCCAGTCCGCGCCGTGAGGGCATCGGAAAGCTCGACCACACAAAGATCGCCGCCCGCTTCGCCGTCGCGCATCAATGCAGACGCACCGGCCGTTGGCATCGGCGCGATGTGGAGGCAGCAAAGTGCTTTTCCGTTTTGGTCGAGATAGCGCAGCGGTTCGCCACCTGAGCGCCAGCCTGGCACGCCGTGGAGCACCGCGCCGCTCTCGCTGGGTGCGAGGATGCCGACGATCGGTAGCGGTTCCGCATGGGTGATGCCGCCCCACGCCGCGAGTGTGCCCGCAATCGCCGGCACTTGGCGTGGATCGTAGCTTTCGCGCGCAATACGGTAAGACCAATGCATCAGATAGGCGCGCTCGGGCGGGCGCAACGTCGCCGCGAGGGGGTAGCTTAGGCCGCGCGTGGCTTGATCCGGCCTGCGGCTTCCTTTGCTCGTGCCCGCGCCGTGTCCGTGTCATCGGCGGTGGCAAGCGCAACCCCCATGCGTCGTTTAACAAAGGATTCAGGCTTGCCAAACAAGCGCAGATCACTCTCAGGCACCTGCAGCGCTTCCGCAACGCCATCAAACACGATGCCCTTGGCATCGACGCCGCCGTAGATTACCGCACTGGCTCCGGGGCGCCGCAGCGTCACATCAACCGGCAGGCCAAGGATTGCACGCGCGTGCAGTTCGAACTCCGAGAATCGCTGCGAGGCAAGGGTCACAAGGCCAGTATCGTGGGGCCTCGGGCTGACCTCGGAGAACCAGACCTGGTCGCCTTTCACGAAGAGTTCAACACCGAAGATCCCGCGTCCGCCCAAGGCAGCCGTCACCTTCCCCGCGATATCGCGGGAACGCTCCAAGGCCGTCGCCGACATCGCCATCGGTTGCCAGCTCTCGACGTAATCACCCGAGACCTGAACATGGCCAATCGGGTCGCAGAAATAAGTTTCGACTTCGCCCCCCGCGCCCACCGCGCGCACAGTCAGTTGCGTAATCTCATAGTCGAAATCGATGAAGCCCTCGACGATGACCCGCCCCTGATTCACGCGACTACCGCGCGCCGCATAGTCCCACGCAGCAGCCAGCTCGTACGGTGAGCGCACCGTCGATTGCCCTTTGCCCGAGGACGACATCACCGGCTTGATCACGCACGGGTAGCCGATGCCACCGTCGATCGCATCCCGCAACTCGTCAAGCGAATCGGCGAACGCGTAAGGTGATGTTGGCAAGCCAAGCGTCTCAGCGGCGAGCCGACGGATGCCTTCACGGTGCATCGTCAGCTGCGCTGCACGCGCGGTCGGAATCACCTCTGCCAATCCGTCCGCCTCGATCCGCGCCAACTCGTCGGTAGCGATGGCCTCAATCTCCGGAACAATCAGCGCAGGCCGCTCAGACTCGACCAACGCTCGCACGGCGGAAGCATCGGTCATATCAATCGTATGTGCCCGATGCGCCACCTGATGGCCTGGCGCATTCGGGTATCGGTCCACCGCAATGACTTCGCAGCCCAGTCGCTGCAATGCAATGACGACTTCCTTACCAAGTTCGCCGGCGCCAAGCAGCATCACGCGAGTGGCCGATGCGGTCAGCGGGGTTCCAAGTGTCATGGATCTCTCCCGATCATATAAACAGTGAATGATGCCGCGCCCACAGTGAATGCACCACCGATCGAGTCAACCACGCCGCGCACTACGGAGCGCAGAGCCAAAGCCGGAAACAAAAACGCCCACCTTACGGTGGGCGCCTTCTCGGCCTAAAACACGCGTTTAAACGCCGTTCACGATATTCTTCGCGGCAGCATCCAAGGCGTCCTTCGGCTTGCGGCCGTTAACGGTGATGTCCTGCAAAGCGGCGCCGAGGTTCTTCCAAAAATACTGCATTTCCGGGTTGTTCGGCATTGGCTTGCCGGAAAACACGCTCTCCATGGCTTGCCTGATCTGCGGGTCTGCATAGAAATCCCAGAAGATCTCCTTCGACGCCGGAATCCCGAGCGGACGTTCCTTGTTGAACGCCAGCAGACCCTCAGCCGGAAGCAGGTGTTGTTCGAGCAGCTGAACCGCCGCTTCGCGGTTCGGCGATTTTGCCGCAATCATCGCGCCCAGAACCCCTACAAACGGGCTCGCCGGTTGCCCGTTCAGCGACGGGATTGGTGCAATGCCGAACTTCACACCAGCCTTGCTCAGTCCCTCCCATGCCCACGGGCCAGTCAGCATCATGGCAAGCTTGCCACCCTTCATCGCGGCTTCCACATCGCCGGTCCGTTGGCTGGCATTCAACACACCTGTTTTCACGAGCTTCTGAAGCACTTCGGCGCCCAGCACCGCACCCGGATGATTGACCCCGGTGTTCTTCGGCTCATAGTTACCCAACAAGTCGCGCCTGAACACATAGCCACCGTTCGAAGCAAGCAGCGGCCAGGAAAAATACGGGTTGTTCACCTCCCAACCAATCGCCGCGACGCCCTTGGCCTTGAGTCCAGCATTGAGCGCAGGGATGTCCTCAAACGCCTTCGGCGGTGAGGCGACAAGCGCCTTGTTGTAGACGAGACTCAGCGCTTCGACTGCCACCGGGTAGGCCCACACCTTTCCCTTTGATGTCACGCCATCCCAGGCAACCTGAACGATGTTGCCCTTGAGCGTTTGCGTCACGGCGAGCGATGCGAGCCAGCCACGCGCTGACCACTCTCCAATGCGGTCATGTGGCCACATGAACACATCGGGTCCGTTTCCGGCCGCCATGGCCGCCTCGAACGCGCCGGTCGGGTTCTCCGGCACCTCGACCACGACCTTGATGCCCGTTTTCTGGGTGTAGCTAGCGGCAACCCTTCTCATTCCCTTCGCCGCCCGATCGTCGCCAACCCAGATCAACAGCTTGCCCTTTTCCCACGCCATTGCGGGCGCAGAACATGCCAGCAAGACTCCGAGCGCCAACGCGCGCACTCCACACTTCATCAGACAATTCAACGAATTCACTTAGGATCATCCTGGGTTATCCATCCGCAGCACACCAAAGGGATTCTCGGCGCCCGGACCGCAAGAAACGACAAGCGCTGCACGAATGCAGCGCGTTCTTGCAAGCCAAGATACTGATTCAGTTGTAGAAGTTGCGCTTGACCGTACTTGCTCGCAGGCGATTCGAGTGCGCAGCGCGGGGCAGTTTCGAGAATGATTTCTTCATGGCTCCATCTTCTCAAGAGTCGGAGCCTCCTCAAAAGCCGGGGCGATTCACGAACGGCTGCAGGCGGAAGTCGACAAAGCACCCAAGCAGATCTTTGCGAGCGGCGAAATCAAAGGCATCTACGAACGCTGGTTCAACATCAACACGCTGAAGCTGCCGATGCCGCACCGATTGCCCAATTTGATCATGTGGCCGAGCAAGGAACCGCACATCGCGCGAGCGCTTGGCTACTCGCTCTGCGTCACACGCAGCAGACGAAACGCCCCGGCACACTGCTGTGCCGGGGCGTTTTCACTTGAGCCCTGCAGGCGGTCAGCCCATCATCAGTTGGTTGATACGCTTGACGAAGCCTGCCGGATCTTCAAGCGTACCGCCTTCAGCCAGCAGCGCCTGATCCAGCAATACGCTCGCCCAATCATCGAAACGATCGGTACCGGCCTTGAGCTTCAGCAACACCTGATGCTTCGGGTTCACTTCGAGAATCGGCTTGACACTCGGCACATCCTGACCCGCCGCCTTGAGCAGGCGAGCCAGGTTGGTGCCCATGTCGTTCTCGTCCGCTACCACGCAGGCAGGGCTATCGGTGAGTCGGTGCGTGATCCGCACTTCCTTGACCCGATCGCCCAGCGCCGTCTTGAGCTTTTCGAGCACCTCCTTGAAATCACCGGCCTCGGCCTCAGCGGCCTTCTTCTCTTCCTCGTCTTCCAGCGTGCCGAGGTCAAGATCGCCGCGCGCGACCGACACCAATTGCTTGCCATCAAACTCATGCAGGTGGCTCACCAGCCATTCATCCACGCGCTCTGCCAGCAGCAGCACCTCGACACCCTTCTTACGGAAGATTTCAAGGTGCGGGCTGTTCTTCGCGGCGGTGAAGGTATCAGCCGTGACGTAGTAAATCTTGTCCTGGCCTTCCTTCATACGCGCGACGTAATCGGTCAGCGAAACCGTCTGCTCCGGCGTATCAGAATGGGTCGTCGCAAAACGCAGCAGTTTTGCAATGCGCTCCTTGTTGGCGAAGTCCTCGCCCACGCCTTCCTTGAGCACCTTGCCGAATTCGCCCCAGAACTTGGCGTACTTCTCCTTGTCGTTCTCGGCCAGATCTTCGAGCAACGAGAGCACCTTCTTCGCGCAACCGGCGCGGATGGTGTCGATATCTTTGCTTTCCTGAAGGATCTCACGCGACACGTTCAGCGGCAGGTCGTTTGAATCGACCACACCGCGCACGAAGCGAAGATAGAACGGCAGTAGCTTCTCCGCGTCGTCCATGATGAAGACGCGACGCACGTAGAGCTTGAGGCCGTGCTTGACATTGCGATCCCACAGGTCGAACGGCGCATGGCTCGGCACGTAGAGCAGTTGGGTGTACTCGTGGCGACCTTCCACCTTGGCATGCGTCCAGGCCAGCGGTTCTTCATAGTCGTGCGCAATGTGTTTGAAGAACTCCTTGTACTGCTCGTCGGTAATATCGGACTTCGGACGTGCCCACAGCGCAGAAGCCTGATTGACCGTCTCTTCCTCATCACGCTGAACCTGCTCGCCCTTGTCCTTGTCCCACTCCTCCTTGCGCATGCGGATCGGCTGCGCAATATGATCAGAGTACTTGCGGATAATCGAACGCAGGCGCCAACCGGACAGCAGGTCGTCCTGATCCTCGCGCAGGTGCAGGATGATTTCGGTGCCGCGCGCTTCACGCTCGATCGGCTCAATCGTGTACGCGCCGGCGGTATCGCCGGTCATCGAACATTCCCACTTCACCGCCTCATTGGCCGGCAGGCCCGCGCGGCGGGTCAGCACCGTCACTTTGTCCGCCACGATGAAGGCCGAGTAGAAGCCGACACCGAACTGGCCGATCAGGTGCGCATCCTTCTTCTGATCGCCGGTCAGGCGCGAAAAGAACTCCTTGGTGCCGGACCTCGCGATCGTGCCAAGGTGAGCGATCACCTCTTCGCGGCTCATCCCGATACCGTTGTCGGAAATCGTCAGCGTCCGCGCCGCCTTGTCGAAGCCCACACGGATCGCCAACTCGCCGCCCCCCTCAAGCAGATGCGGGTGATCCAAGGCCTCAAAGCGCAGCTTGTCGCAGGCGTCCGACGCATTGGAAATCAGCTCGCGCAGGAAGATCTCGCGGTTGGAATACAGCGAATGAATCATCAGGTGCAGCAGCTGTTTCACTTCCGCCTGGAAGTTAAGGGTCTCACCCTTGGGTGCCGCTGCGGTCTGTGCCTCACTCATGGATTTCTCCTAGGTCTCGATTAACATGCACGATATGCGTCCGACCCATCCGGATTTCAAGCGTGTCCGATAGCACTGCACAGGCCCACGACGATCTGGCCGACACGCAGCTCGCTCTGCCCCGCCGCCCACGCAGCTTGCGGCGGGTCGCCCTGTCCATCGTAGGGGCTTACATCCTGCTCGCCGCTGTCATCGTGAGCGGCGCCGCCGTGCTGATCACTCGCGACCGCGACCAGGAGACCCATCGCGCCGAGGCCGAGCTCAGCAGCCTTGCCCGCGCCCTCGAAGAGCACGTTGCGCGAAGCTTCGGCCAGATGGATACGGTGCTCGATGCGCTGAGCAAACAGGTGGGCGAAAACGGGGGCCCGGAGCGCTTCGGCGAGCGGGCGCTGTATGAGCTCACCAGCGAATGGCTGCTGCGCGCTCCGCAGGCGGCGATCTTGTCAGCCTATTCCCGCGACGGCGCCCTGCTCTCGGCGACGTATCAGTATCCGCTGACCGAACACTCGCCTTTGCCTGCAGCGGTTATGCAACGGCTGGCAACCACTGCCAACGCCGCAATGCATATTGGCGCCCCGGTTCGTGCACCAGACTCTGGACGCTGGTTGATTCCGCTGACACGCCGTATCAATCGCGGTAACGGCAGCCTGACCGGTTTCCTGACCGCCGCGCTCAGCACTTCGTATTTTGAATACTTCTACCAGGACATTCGTCTAACGCACGACGACGCCATCAGCGTGCTGAGCAGTGACGGCACATTGCTGGTTCGTTATCCGGCCAACGACGCGCAAATCGGCGTCGACTTCTCACGCAATCCGGCGATGGTTCGCCCCGCCACGCACGCCACCCGCGTCGTCGAACGCATCTCGTGGATCGACAGCCAGCCGCGCATCATCGCCGCGCGTGGCCTCGATAACTACCCGCTGATCGTGCAGGTGAGCCGGCCACGTCAGACCGCATTGCGCAGCTTCTATGCCAACACCGAACGTATCGTCTGGGGCTGCACACTTTTGTGCGGCTTGCTCGCGGTGCTGGCTTGGGTGGTTTTTGAGGATGTGCGCCGGCGCGAACGCGCTCGCCGCACGCTGCATCGGCTGGCGCAGTCTCTAGAGGCACGTGTCAAGGAACGCACTGCCGAGTTGGAAAGCTCCAACCGCGAACTGCTCGCCTTCAGCTACTCGGTGTCGCACGACCTGCGGGCACCGCTACGCGCGATCAACGGCTTCGCGCATGCGCTGCTCGAAGACTACGCACTGCAACTGGATGCCACCGGCCGCGATTACCTTCAGCGCGTGGCCCGTGCCAGCGTGCGAATGGGCGAACTGATCGACGCGTTGCTCAAACTCGCAAACGTGGCGCGCCAACCCCTCGACATCCGCACCGTAGATCTAAGCGCCTTGGCGGCGGACATTGCCGCCGATCTGAAAAGCGGCAGCCCGGCACGCGCAGCGCGCTTCGAGATTCAACCCGGCATGCTCGCCGACGCTGACGAACCACTGCTGCGGAATGTGCTCGGTAATCTGCTCGATAATGCCTGGAAGTTCACCCGAGATCGCGAGGAAGCGCTGATTCACGTCAGTTGCACCGAAGAGGAAGGCGGGCAGCGCTTCGCGGTGTCGGACAACGGCATCGGTTTCGATATGGTGTATGCCGGACGTCTGTTCCAGCCTTTCCAGCAACTGCATGGCGGTCAAGGCTATGCAGGCACCGGCATCGGTTTGGCCTCCGCCCGGCGAATCATCGAACGCCATGGCGGCAAGATGCACGCGGAATCCACGCCCGGCGAAGGCACCACGGTGTACTTCACGCTGCCACGCCGCGCAGCGGTTGTGCGCAAGCGGCGCAGCATTCAATCGTAGCGGATTTCCAGAACCTCGATTTCGCGCCAACCGGCCGGGCTCGCAAAGCGCACGCTGTCGCCCTCCCGCGCCTTGAGCAGCGCGCGCGCAATCGGCGAAATCCACGATACGCGGCCTCTACTGGCGTCCGCCTCGTCAACGCCGACGATCTGGAAAGTCTGCGACTCGCCATCCTCGACATCACACACGGTAACCGTGGCACCGAAGAACACTTGATCCATCCCCTCCTGCTCCGCCGGATCGACCACGGTGGCACTTTCAAGCCGCTTGATCAAAAAACGGATGCGACGATCAATCTCGCGCAGCCGCTTCTTTCCATAGATGTAGTCGCCGTTCTCCGATCGATCGCCGTTACTGGCCGCCCAGGAGACGATCTGCACCACCTCCGGCCGCGTCACCTTCAACAGGGTGTCGAGCTCGTCCTTGAGCGCAAGGAAGCCCCGCCGCGTCATATAGTTGCGCGTGCCTGCAGGGAGCGACAGTGAAGCGGGCAGCTCCTCATCGTCGTCCTGATCAGTTTCTTTAGTGAATGCCTTGCTCATGGGAGAAATGCGCGACTTGCCAAGCCGCGAATTCTACCAAGCCCGCTGCGCCGCTCAGTGGAGAATCGCGGGATGCGTCATCAAGGCATCGAAGTGCTCGATGAATTCCGCAATCAGCTCGTCATCCTCATCGTAGTCTTCAATGGCCTCGGCCAGTTCACGCTTGAAACGTTCGGCCGCCGCGTCTGTCATGAACACACCACGGCCTTTGCGCTTGTTGATCACCTCGATGCCGTTTTGGGCGGGGTAAGCCACCACATACAGAAACGGGTTGTTGAACATAACGTGCATGACCGCCTCCTTCCGCGAAACACGGGATCAAAACCCCTCAAGGGCCCGACAACCAGACCCTTGGCACTAATTGGGGGAGCCCCAACGAATTTCAACGCCGTACTGCTGCCGGTTGTCATTTTTGCCGGCGCCCACTAGGATGCACTTACGTTGACTAACGGCACCCTAGATTGTTCCTGAAGTGTCGTAACAGTCGATAGAGGCCGGTTGCAGGGGGCTGCCGCTCGCACAGAAAGAAGCGCGCACGCGACCGGGGGGAAACCAGTGTGTTGCCAGCGGTGCCATGAACGACACTTTCGAGAGCGTCACCAGCCTGCGCGCCCGACTGAACGTGCTGCTTGCCGAGCATCGCGACCTCGATGAGGCGATTGCCCGGCTTGCCGCGCTGCCACCAACTGACGACCTGCTCGTCCGGCGACTCAAGAAGCGCAAGCTCTTCGTCAAGGACCGCATTCTGCTGATCGAACGTCTGATTGAACCGGACGCTCCCGCTTGAACTGCGCAGCCCCCCCGCAGCAAGTCCTATTTTCAATGCCACATTCAGCGGCCGCAGCGTCTCGACCTTCCGCGACTGCCGGCCGACCGCGCGAGAACATCCACACCGCCATCCGTCGCAACCTCTGTTTCATCCAACCCCGTACCCGCTGCACCCCAACCTTGCATTTCCCCATAACGAAAACAGATCCATGGAGGAGACATGCCCGAGCAGCAGAAGACCCCGAACGACAACAACGAGATCCGCTACGAAGAGACCAAGACGCTGATCCCCAAATTGCGCCGGGTGCATGTAGCCGCCGCGCTGGTATGGCTTGGTCGCGGCGCACAGGACATGCAAGCCTGCCCCATCGCGAGCCTTTTTTACGGCTTCTGCTTTGCCGCAATGGGCTTATCAGTCAGCGCGGTTTTTGAACACGCGTATCAATACACCTCCGCACTCACCTCGGGTTTTCTTCTGTTGGGGCCGTTCTTCGCGATGGGCCTCTATGAACTGAGCCGGCGTCGCGAGAGGGGCGAAGGCTGCCGCTTTGCCTCGTCGCTCACCATCTGGCGACGCAACGCGTCGAACATCAGCGTGTTTGCGCTGGTACTCACCGTGGTCTTTCTCGTCTGGGCCCGCGCATCCCTGGTGATGTTTGCGCTCTTCTACACCAACGAGATGCCCAACCTCTCGGGCTTCCTGAACCAGGTGATTAAGCTTGAGAACATCGAGTTCGTCGCGGTATACATCGGCGTGGGGCTGATATTTGCTTCACTGGTATTCGCCATTAGCGTCGTCGCGATCCCGATGATGCTGGATCGCCGCGCTGATGCAATCACATCAATGTTCACCAGCGTGGCAGTTGTGGCTGCAAATCCGGCAGCCATGCTCGTTTGGGCCTTCTTGATCGTCGGGCTGACCCTGATCGGCTTCCTGACCTTCCACATTGGTCTGATCTTCCTGATGCCCATGATCGGGCACGGCACCTGGCACGCATACCGGGCGCTGGTGGAACCTGACAATCAGAACAGGTCCAGCACCAACGGCTGATGATCGGAAGCGTCGGTATCAGCGCACACCTTGATACCACTCAAGGCCAGCAAGAGGTTGCTGCTGACGAAGAAATAGTCGCAGCAAAACGGCACTGCCGGCCATTCGGCGCCATGAAGGCCGACCGTTTCAGCGTGCGGTGTATGTCCGTTAAGCGCAGACCAGGCGTCTTGCCAGGGGCTGCTCGACACGCCATTCTGAACAGCTCGATAGGCCGGTTCGCCCGGACGGCAATTGAAGTCGCCGCAAAGTACCCCGCGTGACGGGCGAGGCCTGGGCGCAAATGCGGCGTTACTCTCCTTGCCCTTGGGCGGCGTCGCCTCAGCGTCGCAGGCCTCCTGCTGCAGGCCTGCGAGCCGCTCAGCCTGAGCCAGGCGTGCGACGGCAGAGTAATACTCAAGATGCGTCGTGAGCACCCGTACCGGGCCGCTCGAATGGTCGACAACGATTTCGACACAACCACGCTGCATCGATGGTACCGTGGGGTCGGCGGGCCAAGGCAGCAGATGTCGCCAAACCTGCCCCACAGGCAATCGACTCAGGATCAGGTTGCCAAACTGCGCGCGCCCGCCGTCCGACGCCCCGACGTCAACGGCTGGGCCAAAGAATGCGGTGTATCCAGGCAGCCCCTGCCAAAGCCTCTGCACACCGTCCTCGGTCACATTGCCCGGCAAGCCGGACATCCCGACCGCCACCTCCTGAAGACAGATCACGTCCGCATCAAATTCACGCAGAACGCCGATCGTCCGGCTCAGGTCGACACACCCGTCCGCACCGCGCCCCCACTGAATGTTCCAAGATACAATGCGCATAATTTATGCCTTTCGCGTATCCGCTCGATCCGTCTCGCAAGGAGCAAATGCTGTGAGCGCGCCAAGTTTTGGACGTCTACGTCAGCGCCTGACCACCCCCATAAGCCTGCCCCGCCTTCGCATCGTGCGCCCAGCCACAGCACCCGGCGTCGGGTTGAATGTGGATGCGTGGATCGAGGCACTGCCGCTGGATCAGCCGCTAGTCTGCTGCGAGACGATCGTATCGCGCCTGCGTTCGGTCATCTCAAACATCATCGCGCCGTCAGACCGTTTCGACACGCTGGAGCGCGTGCTCGATCACGTTGCACCGCTTCTGACTCGGCTTGAAACACTACCCGACGGGCGTGCCGGCAACTTAAGCGACATTCGCGAAACCGCCGCCATCGCCGACCGGGCGCTAGAACGGCTAGCAATGACATTTGCCGAAATCGCGATAAACGAAGCCCGCGCTCGGCCCGATCGCCGCTTCCAAGTGCACAGATTCTGCCGCCGCGCTGCGCTGCGTGCCTGCCAACTGGCCCACCGCCGCGTATTGCTGGCCTGTCGCGGTTACGGCGAACTCAACGGCGGACACTGGCGCGTCCTCGCTGAGCTTTACATGGCCGCGGCCACCCGCGGTTTTGAGAACGCCCCGCTGGATAACGACACCGGCGACACCATTGCGCGTTTTTTCGCCCGCACGCTGCTGCTGGTGATGGCAGATCCGCACCATCTGTCTCGCCGCGACCTTGAACATGTGCGCTTCTACATAGCGCGTTACGGCCACCTGGCACGCATTCGCACGCGCGAGGACTGGACAGGCGACGCTGAAGGCTGGTTCCCCGCCTGGCCGGCCCACGGCGACATCCGGTGCCCGGCGCGACGCGACGAACTCGTTCGCGGCGAGGCTGATCTGCTGCTCGACGCCCATCCTTTGTTGGCCAAGCTCGATGCGCACTGCGAAGGGCTCGCTGCCGGCATCTCACCGACCCGGCTTGGTCTGCCACTCAACGCGCGCGACCCCGAATACATGGAACTGCTGCGCCGCCTCAGAAACCATTGGGGAACGCCACCGCAGCGCAGGCATGTGCGTCGCCGTACCCACCCGAGCGCGGCGCTGGTCTTTGGCTTCGACCAAGTTCGGCAGTTGATGAAGCGGCTTGCTGGCAAGCGCCAGGCAAGCGCATCCGAAACAATGCCGTCGTTTCCTTCAACCGAGTGGGCAATCATGGATCGCAGCGAAGCTGGGCTCAAACTGCATCAGGAATCCGAGGATCAGATTGGCGCGGAAGTCGGTGAGCTGATTGCCCTCTCGCTGCGTGACGACGGGGAAGTTCACCTGGCCGTCGTGCGCAGAACCTTGCATCGCAACAGCCATGAAACGGAAATCGGCGTGCAGCTGCTGTGCGGTCCCGGCATCGCAGCGCGGTTCAAACCGCCGAGTCGCAACTTGCGCGGGCGCGAACGCGACTCGATTCCAATCATCTTCCTGCCGCGCGTCCCCGTGACCAGCGACACACCTGCACTGCTGGCCCCACACGACCAGATCGAGCCGGGCTTGATCGTCGCGTTACCACACCGGAATGGCGTTGCGCGTTTCGAGGCCACGCAACGCATTGAACGACTCAGCGGATGCGAGTTGATTGGTCTGAAACCCTACACCGGCGCCGCCACCGTCAGCTGACACATCGGCAAACGTCACGCCGCGCGTCGCCGGTTTGCGGCGGCGCGCTAGAATTCGCAAAGCAGGCCCGCATTTCGGCGGGCCCCTAACGCTTGCGCCAATGTCCACCGCCTCTTCGCCGCTCCACGACGACCATTCGAACCACGACGCAGTGGCGCATGAACACCACGGCCACTGCGGTGCTCATGAGCATGACCACGACCATGATAAACACCCCCATCACGCGCACAGTCACGGCGGCGGGCACCACCATCATGGCGCCAACAGTAGCGCGCGCTCCCTCTCCTTCGCCCTGATCCTCACGCTGGGGTTCGCCGCAGTCGAAACCGCTGGCGGACTTTTCACCGGCTCGCTCGCTTTGCTCGGCGACGCAGGACACATGGTCTCTGACAGCCTCTCGCTCGGGCTCGCGGCATTGGCCGCGCGTATCGCATTGCGCCCGCCAAGTGTGCGGCACTCTTATGGCCTCGGGCGTATCGAAGCCCTGGCAGCGCTTGGCAATGCGGTGCTGATGCTGTTGATTGTCGCAGGCATATGCTGGGAGGCTATCGAGCGCCTTCGTCACCCGCAACCAATCACGGCGCTACCCGCCGCAAGCCCG
>JAJZLD010000391.1 GCA_021803785.1 Pseudomonadota bacterium
AGCGTGTGGCCTAGGAAGGCCAAGGCATCCGTCAGTGCCTGCGGCGCCGGTTGCTCGGCCACCGCCAACGCAAGCGTCTGCTTGGAGAGCTTCTCGCCAGCCTGATTGCCGGCGACGGGCAGGTGTAGATAGTCCGGACGCCGATAACCTAACAACTGCTGCAGAAAGATCTGTCGCGGGGTGGAGGCGAGCAGATCGGCTCCGCGCACGATCTCCGTGACCCCTTGTTCGGCGTCGTCCACAACCACGGCCAACTGATAGGCCCAAACCCCATCGGCGCGAAGCAGTACGAAGTCGCCGACCTCGTGCTCGATATCCTCGCAAACCCGCCCCTGCAACGCATCATCAAAGCAGATCTCGCCCGGCGTTGCACGCACCCGCCAGGCGCGCGCAACGCGCCCTGGCGCCAACCCGCCCCGACACGTTCCGGGGTAGCGCAGAGCGCCGTCGCGTGCGCGCACGGTTGTCGAATCGGCAATCTCCTTGCGCGAACACCCGCACGGATACACCAGGCCCATCGCACGCAACCGGTCAAGCGCGGCCTGGTAGCGCTCGCCGCGCTGGCTCTGCCAGACAATGTCGCCATCCCACTCGAGGCCAAAGCGAGCGAGGTCTGCGATGATTGCGCGATCGGCCCCCGGCACGATGCGGGGCGTATCGACATCCTCGATCCGCAGCAACCAGCGCCCACCGCGCGATCGCGCATCCAGCCAGCTGCCGAGGGCGGCAACCAGAGAGCCGAAATGGAGCGGACCGGTCGGCGACGGCGCAAATCGGCCGATGGGTGTGATGGCAGGCGCAATCGGGTACATAACGGATATTTTCGAGCCTGGCGGCAGGCGGCATACTTTGCTGCCGGACTGTATCACCCCCACACATGGTCACCGACACTTCCTCGCCCGACACGCCCCTCGAACAGCGCCTGCTGATCGAGCGCGTTGCGCTGCTTGGCGAGAGTTGCCGCGTGGCAAGCCTTGGCGGCGTGATTGCGGTGGTGGTGATGGCGGCAACGCTGTGGCCAACCGCAGGTACCCTCGCGACCACCGCCTGGGCCTTGGTGATGGCGATTTTGGTGTTGTCGCAACTTGGTTTCCACCGCGTGATGTGCGCCCCCGATCTGCAGCCACTGCGGGCCGAACGCCTCGAACGTCTCTATCACGCGCGCAATGCGCTGACAGGACTCGGCTGGGGTATCACGATCTTCTTTGTCGCCCGCCCTGACGACCTCGCCCTACAGGGAACCGTGATCCTCATCGTCATGACAGTAGCCCTTGCCAGCGCCGGCACGCAGGCCGTCAGCCGCATGAGCTTCTTCACGATCGTCCTGCCCAGCCTGGCACCACCCGTCGCCTTGCTGGTGATTCAGCCGCCGCCTACGCTGCCGCTCGCCGGCTGGGGTTTGCTCGGCTACCTGCTGCTGCTGTTCGGCCTGCACGGCGCCTTCAATCGCACCCTGGTCGGCACGCTTCAACGCCGGCTTGAAAGCGAAGCGCTTGCGCGCGAGCAGCAGGCGATCTTCGATAGCGCCGCCGAAGCAATCGTCCTCGTACGGGGGCCGCATATCGTCAAATGCAATCAGCGTTTCCTCGAACAGATGCGCTGCCCGGCGGCAGACGTGGTCGGCAGTCCAATGTGGATCTGGCATCTGAATGCGGACGACTGGGCACAGCACAGCGAAGCGGCATTGCATGCCTTTCGGGAGGCGCGCCCTTATACCTATGTGGCCCCCTTGCGACGACGAGATGGCAGTGCGTTCCAAGCAGAAATGACGGGCATGCCGGTGAGCGCCGCACACCCCGAGGCCGGTACGGTGTGGATGGGCTCGGATATCACCGAGCGGCTCGAGACCGAGACCGCGCTGCGCATCAGCGAAGAACGCTTCCGGCGCCTGATCTCGATGTCGTCCGACCTGTACTGGGAGCAGGACGCCGATCTGCGCTTCACCCATCTCTCGGGCGCCGGCATGGAACGCGTTGGCGCTGCGTTGCAGGACTGCATCGGCAAGCGGCGCTGGGAAGTCGCCAAGATCGAAGGCATCACACCCGAACAATGGGCCAAGCACAAGGAACAACTCGCAGCGCATGAGCCCTTCCGCGATCTGATGTTCTACGTCACGCACTCGGACGGCACCCGGCTATGGTTTTCCACCAGCGGCAACCCGGTGTTTGACGAGGCCGGCCACTTCGCCGGCTACCACGGCATCGCCAGCGACATCAGCGATCGAATGCGCAACGCAGAACGCTACCGCCACCTTGCTTACCACGATCCGCTCACCGGTCTGCCCAATCGCCGCCTGCTGGCAGACCGGCTGGAGCAAGCGATCGCGCAGGCAAAGCGGCGCGACGGCCTGGTCGGGTTGATGCTGCTCGATCTGGACGACTTCAAGATCATCAACGATTCCGATGGTCATGCCGTCGGCGACGCCGTGCTCGCCACGATCGCGCATCGCTTGCGCCTCGCCGTGCGCGATTCCGACACGGTCGCCCGGGTCGGAGGCGACGAGTTCGTCATCCTGCTACCCGAAGTCGACGGCCCGCAGGCAGCCGAAGCGGTAGCGGCGAAAGTGCTCGAGTCGGTGAGCGAACCGGTGACTTCAGACCAGCGAGACTACCTTCTGGGTGTCTCGATCGGCATCGCGCTCTACCCGACGCATGCCGGTGGGGGCGAAGTGCTGATGCAGCGCGCCGATGCCGCCATGTACCGCGCGAAAACCCTGGGCGGCCGCAGTGCGGTATTCGCCAGCGCGCCTGAGTTCAACTGAGCGGACCGTCACTCGGACGCGCATCGCGCTCATA
>JAJZLD010000392.1 GCA_021803785.1 Pseudomonadota bacterium
ATGAGGTTCAGAAGTCCGCCGGCGTTTTCAGCGGCTTGTTCGCCGAAAAGTCTTTGAAACCGTTGTCCCAGTAAGCCAGACCGACGATGCCCTTGGGCTCCAGACGCTTGAGCAGATCCTTGCCGATCGGGCCGTTGGTTACGCGATGGAGCTGGTCGTAACTATCGAACAGGTAGGGCAGGTCGAAGACTTCGAATTCCTTGACGCCCAGCGGCCCAAATTTGGCCAGCGACGGCGCGAGCATCTGGACGGCACCCAGTTGCAGCGCCTCCATCTCTTCCTTGTCCTTGTAGAGCTGGCTGTTGGGATAAACCTCGACCTTGACCCGCCCACCGGTCTTGGCCGCGGCGAGCTGGGCAAAACGTTCGGCGGCCTCGCCCTTGGGCGTGTTGCGTGCCACGACATGGCTGAACTTGATCACGATCTGCTGCTGCGCGGCCGCAGGCAGCGACCAGGCTGCAAGCGCGGCCAGCAGGGATGCAGCAAATGTTCGACGTTGCATGGCGGTGTCTCCTCGGGCGAATACGGAATACGATTAGTCGGCGCAGCACCGCAGATCGAGCTGCCGATGATGGAGTTTTAGGGCGACAGGTCCCATCGGGCCATTGTGGAGTTCCACAACCAAGCACTTACGGACCGCCGCCAGCCACCGCACGCTTCGCCCAACTGGCGGCATCGAAGCTAGAGTATCGGTGTGAAGATGCCGACTACGCCCTCCCACCACACCAGCGACTGGTATTGGCGCCTGCCCGCGTTGGCCTTGATCGCCCTGGTGGCGGGCATCGCCGGCTTCGTCGCGCTCACGCTGCGGCAGGATCGTGACGAGCAACGTGCGACACTCGTCTCCGACGTGCTGTGGATCGAGCAGAACCTGCGCTTCCAACTCGAGCGCAACGAAGGCGTGCTGCGCCAACTGGCGCCGGATTTGTTCGCATCGCAGACGCCCAGCGAGCAGACCATCGCGCGACTGCGGCAGCTCACCGGTGGCGACAGCGGCGTGGTGCGCGTGCTGTGGGTGGATGCGCGGCTGTCGGCACGCGGCGCCTGGCCACCCGAATTGCGGCCCGAAGATCCTGAACTGGTGCAGGAGGCGGCCGACATGTCGCGCGCATTCGGCCGCGCCGGCTACGCCTACCTGCCCGGCCCACCGAGCGAACCGAGTTTTGCCGTCGCCACCCCGTGGCACGATGGCCATAGCCTCGTCGGCTACGTTGTCGCGGTCTACAGCTTCCAGCAGATACTCTCGACGCAGGTGCCGTGGTGGTTCTCGGAACGCTACCGGCTTTCGATCCTGGATCAGCGCGGCGCCGTCGTCGCCGCCAAATCGCAAGTCGCCCCGCTGGCCGGGGAGCTGAGTTACGAAGTCCCCTTCGATCCGCCCGGGCACGGGCTCGCACTGAAGGTTGAAGGCTACCGAAGCGGCACCCGCCTGGTGCCGCTGGCCTTCGCCGGCGCGGTGATCGTTTTCGCCGCAGCCACCGTATGGAGCCTCTGGATGTTGCGCCGGCACATGCGGCGGCGGCAGCTTGCCGAGCAGGCGCTGCGGCGCGAAATGGCGGTGCGACAGGCGATGGAGGATTCGCTGCTGACCGGCCTGCGCGCGCGCGACCTGAGCGGCCGCATCACCTACGTGAACCCGGCGTTCTGTCGCATGTTCGGCTGGAGTGCGGAAGAACTGGTCGGCATGGCCCCGCCGATGCCGTATTGGCTACCCGATGAATTCGACCGCACCCGCGCGGTGCATGACAGCATTCTCGCGGGCGACGCCCCCTCGCAAGGCGTGGAGCTGCGCTTCCGGCGCAAGAACGGTGAGAAGTTCGATGTGCTGATCTACGAAGCGCCGCTGATCGATGCCGACGGCAAACACACCGGCTGGATGGGCTCCGTGCTCGACATCACCGAGCGGCGTCGCGCCGAAGAGCTGACCCGCCAGCAGCAGGAGAAGCTGCAATCGAATGCCCGCCTCGTCACGATGGGCGAAATGGCCTCATCGCTGGCGCACGAGCTGAACCAGCCGCTGGCCGCGATCACCAGCTACGCCACCGGCGCGCTCAACGCACTGCGCACCGGCAGCCTGCCGCAGAGCGAGATCGAAGCGGCGATCGAAAAGCTCGCACAGCAAGCCACGCGCGCAGGTCAGATCATCCGCCGGGTGCACGACTTCGTGCGCAAGCGCGAGTCGAACTTCCGCCCAGCCGTGATCAACGCCACCGTGAAGGAGGCCTTCGAACTGGTGCAATCGGAAGCGCGCCGCCGCGCCGTGCGCCTGATCGCGGAGTTGTCGCCCGACTTACCGCCGGTGCATGCCGATACGGTGATGCTCGAACAGGTTCTGGTTAACCTGATCCGCAACGGCTTCGATGCGATGCGCGACACCCCGCCAGGCCGCCGGGTGCTGACCGTGCGCACGGCGCTGGTGGAAGGCTGGGTGCGCGTATCCGTTGCGGACCACGGCAGCGGCATCGCGCCCGAAGTCGGCGAACGCCTCTTCGAAGCCCTGTTCACCACGAAGGCGGAAGGCATGGGGATGGGGCTTAACATCTGCCGCTCGATCGCCGAACTGCACCACGGGCGGCTGTGGTTTGAAGCCAACCCGGAAGGCGGCACCCTGTTTCACCTGACCCTGCCGATCAAGGTCTAGGATGCGCCGCCGCACCACACCCAACCTGCTTGCCTGTTCTCGGGCCGCCGGAGACTGACATGGAACCCTTGGTCCACATCGTTGATGACGACGAAGCAATCCGCGACGCACTGGCCTGGCTGCTCAAGAG
>JAJZLD010000393.1 GCA_021803785.1 Pseudomonadota bacterium
CGATCTGCCGAAGTTCTATGCCCGCCTCGATGCCCTGCTTGCGCGCGAACCGATCGGTACGCTGAAGACCTACCTGCGCTGGCACACCGCACACGCATACGCGCCGCACCTCTCGAAGCCCTTCGTGGACGAAAACTTCGCGTTCTTCGGCAAGACCTTGCGCGGCACGCCGCAACAACAGCCGCGCTGGAAGCGCTGCGTCGCGCTGGCTGACCAGCAGCTTGGCGAAGCACTCGGGCAGGAATTCGTCAGCCGCGCCTTCAGCGCCGAGCTGAAAGCCCAAACGCTGCGCATGACGCAGCAGATCGAAGAAGCGATGGCCAAGGACATCGAGGGGCTCGACTGGATGAGCCCGGAGACCAAGGCACGCGCGCAGGAAAAACTGCGCGGCATCGTCAACAAGATCGGCTACCCGGAACGCTGGCGCAACTACGACGCCTTCGTCGTCGCGCGTGAAGACCATGCCGGCAACGTCGTGCGCGGCAACCGCTTCGAAATCCAGCGCCAGCTCGCCAAGATCGGCAAACCGCTCGACCGTGGCGAATGGGATATGACGCCTTCCACCGTGAACGCGTACTACAACCCGCAGATGAACGACATCAACTTCCCTGCAGGCGTGCTGCAGCCGCCGCTGTTCGACCCGAAACTCGATGACGCTCCCAACTATGGCAACACCGGCGGCACGATCGGGCATGAGCTGATCCACGCCTTCGACGACGAGGGCCGCAAGTTCGACGCCCAGGGCCGTCTGCGCGACTGGTGGACCAAGCGCGATGCCAAGGCCTTCGAAAGCCGTGCGCAGTGTGTGATCGACCAGTACGGCAAGTACGTCGTGATCGACGACATCAAGATCAACAGCCGCCTCACGCTGGGCGAGGACATTGCCGATCTGGGTGGCATGATCCTCGCCTGGTCTGCCTGGAAGGCAGAAACCGCGAACAAGACGCTGGAAGCACGCGACGGCCTCACGCCGGAACAGCGCTTCTTCGTTGGCTTCGCGCAGTGGACCTGCGGCGAAGTGCGGCCGGAGGAGCAGCGCATCCACGCGATGACCGACCCGCACTCCCCGGGCAAGTACCGCATCAACGGCGTGGCCGTGAATCTGCCGGAGTTCCAGCAGGCCTTCGCCTGCAAGCCCGGCCAGGCGATGGTGAAGGAAAAGCGCTGCCGCGTCTGGTAAGCGCCGGGCCGGCACGCATGGCCGGCCTGCTACCGCCGCGCCCGCGGGCAGACTAACATGGTGACTTTCCCTTCTGTGGAAAGTCACCATGCGCCGGATCATCCCAGCACTGCTGCTCTGCGTTGCCGCCTCGGCCGAGTCCGGCGTGTACAAATGGACCGACGCCAACGGCAAGGTGCACTACAGCGACCAGCCGCCCCCCGCCGCCGAGGCGCAGAAGGTGCCCATCCTCAAACCGGAGGGCATTACCGCGCCGGAAGTGCCGGAAGAGCACACCAGCACCACCCGCAAAACCAAGCCGGACGACGAAGCCATCGCACGTGAACGCGCGCGCACTTGCGAGATGCTGCGCGCCGAGCAGACACGGCTTGAGAATTCACCCAGCGGCAACGCCCTGCGGAATGGGGACGAACGTGCCAAGCGTGCGGCGAACATTGAACAGAATGCCCGCGCACTGAAAGAGAACGGCTGCTGACCGGAGTTGCGCGGGCCACTTTCCGCCGAAAGCCGCCAAAACGGCCATCGCCCCAGATGGCCCGCGCCCTTACCGCTCAACCCGCGCCCCGCGCGAGCGCAGCGGCAGCAATGCTGCCACTGTCCAAAATCAGGTCTTGCGCCCGATACGCAGCGTCAGCGGCCAGCTGATCGACACGGTATCCTGCGGATGGCCCCAGACGGCCAGCAGCTTCTGCGCGAGCGCCTCGGTCGGGTCGCTGCCGTACATCGCCACATAGCGCCCGCAGGCCGACCAGCTGCGCAGATAGCCCAGAAGTTGCGCCAGCGTCCACTGCACCGACAAGGTGTACGGCGGGGTCTGGATTTCCTCGAACGGGAAGGCGAGTCGGGCATAGCGGGTATCCACATGCTCGCGCTCAGGGTTCCAAAGGGCCCCCAAGGTTTCGGTGCGGAACGCCTGCACCAGCGCGTCGATCGCTTCGTGGTCGACTTCCACCGTGCCGTAGGTCCAGGCCGCAATCATGCCGCCCGGCGCGAGTACGCGATTGGCTTCGGCGTAAAAGGCTTCAAGCGGGAACCAGTGCAGCGACTGCGCACAGGTGATCAGGTCAACGCTGGCGTCGGCGAGGCCACTCGCCTCGGCGGGTGCGACGCGCCATTCAACGCGCGGATGGCTGGGCGCAGCGGCGATCTGCGCCTCGCTGATGTCGGTGCCGACCACATGGTCGAAGCGCTCTGCCAGATCCAGCGTCGCCTGACCGCTGCCACACCCGACGTCCCACGCCAGCTTGTGTTGCGGCACCCAGGCCAGCAGGTAATCGTAGAGCGACCGCGGATAGCGCGGCCGGAACAACACATAGCCCTGCGCCAGGGGCGAGAAATGATCAGCCGGTTCGTCGGTCAGCAAGTGATTGGTCATGGCGATACTCTCGATCGGGGGATGCAGCCAGAAGTCGCATTGTCGCGCAATGCGCTGACGGTACGCTGACCACTGTCAAGGCTGCCAAGTCGATTCATCCTAAATCCGGCAGTTACCCCGCGGCCGGAAGCCCTTGTGGCGGTCTGGGCGGCCCGATGACAGGCGCGATGCGGTTGCCGTGC
>JAJZLD010000394.1 GCA_021803785.1 Pseudomonadota bacterium
GGTGGTACACCCGTGCGACCGCGGTACAGCTGGGTTTCCTCCCACTTGTCGAGGCCGGCGTGGCCGATCTGGACCACCTGGTCGCGAATGCTGCATCCGGCGTGTCCGGCGCTGGCCGCAAGGCGGAAGTGGGGTCACTGTTTGCCGAGGCGAGCGACAATTTCAAGGCCTATGGCGTGGCTGGCCATCGCCATCTGCCTGAGATCTGCCAGGGCTTGGAGCAGGCCGCTGGGCGCAAGGTCGGGCTGACCTTCGTGCCGCATCTGCTGCCGCAGATCCGTGGCATTCTCGCAACGCTGTACGCCCGCGTCAGTCCGGATATCGACGTGCAGGCGCTTTATGAGAAGCGCTTTGCGGGTGAGCCTTTCGTCGATGTGATGCCCGCAGGTAGCATGCCGGATACCCGCTCGGTACGCGCTTCGAACATGGTGCGGATTGCGGTGCATCGCCCGCAAGGTGGCGATACGGTGGTCGTGCTGGTTGCCGAAGACAATCTGGTCAAGGGGGCTGCCGGTCAGGCGGTGCAGAACATGAACCTGATGTTCGGACTTGAAGAAACGGCTGGCCTCACCCATATCCCGGTATTGCCCTGAACAATCTTCCGGTGCGGTGGAGCAACTTCATCGGGTGGGGAACGCGGGGCCGTTTCACCGGTCAAACGGTTTGACGCCCTGTGCCCCAAAATCCATAATCAAACCCTTCTGAATCAGGAGTTTGCAATGACTACAGTGACTGAAGTGCCAGACTTCCTGGTCTTTACCGACAGTGCTGCCAGCAAGGTCAAGGAGTTGATCCTCGAAGAGGGTAATCCGGATCTCAAGCTGCGGGTGTTCGTCAGCGGCGGCGGTTGTTCGGGCTTCCAGTACGGCTTTACTTTCGACGAGATCGTCAACGATGACGATACGGTGGTGACGAAGGAAGGCGTGACGCTTTTGATCGACCCGATGAGCTACCAGTACCTTACCGGTGCTGAGATCGACTACACGGAAGGTCTTGAGGGCGCTCAGTTCGTCATCAAGAACCCGAACGCCACCAGCACCTGTGGTTGCGGGTCGTCGTTCTCGGTTTGAGTTTTTCTGGGCGTAACGCCGCACCGCGTGGCGTTACGCTTGCTGGCCTCTTGGGCCGTAGGTTCGCCTGTTCGGTGAGATCCACGGTGCAATGCTGTAGCACGACGGGCTGGTCTGAAGTGAATCCGGCGGCTTTGCCTCGAACGAGGCTTTAGCGGGCGGCCCGGCGCGACACCGGCAGGTAGTGCGGAGTCCCGCGCCTGCCGGTTTTATTTGCGCTCAGGCGACGGCTGAAGTGCGCTTGTCGCGTTCGATCAGCGCGTAGGCGCTGTGGTTGTGGATCGACTCGAAGTTCTCGCATTCCACGACATAGGCGTAGATTCGCGCCTCGGCGTTGAGGCGGCCTGCGACGTCGCGCACCATGTCTTCGACGAACTTCGGGTTGTCATAGGCGCGTTCGGTGACCCATTTTTCGTCAGGCCGCTTGAGCAGGCCGAACAGCTCGCATGAGGCTTCCGACTCGACGAGCTGTACGATCTCTTCGATCCAGACACGCTCTTTTGTGAAAGCGGTGACTGTGACGTGGGATCGCTGGTTGTGCGCGCCGCGCTCGGAAATCTTTTTTGAGCAGGGGCACAGGCTGGTGACCGGCACCTGTACCTTCATCGTGAACTCACTTTCACCGCCCGGCTTGATCTCGCCAATGAAGGTGACCTCGTAATCCATCAGACTCTTAACGCCGGACACCGGCGCAGCCTTGTTGATGAAGAACGGGAAGGTCATCTCGATGTGGCCGGTCTCGGCTTCAAGTCGTTCGACCATTTCGCGCAGCATCGGCTCGAAGGACTCGACCGAGATCTCCTGATCGTGGCCGTTCAGGATCTCGATGAAGCGTGACATGTGGGTGCCTTTAAAATTGTGCGGCAAACCCACATACATGCTGAACGTCGCGACCGTGTGTTGAATCCCGCCACTACGGTCGGCAACTTTGACCGGATGACGGATTGACTTGATGCCAACCTTGTTGATTGCGAGCCGGCGGCGATCTTCCGTGCTTTGAACGTCGGGCATCGGCGTGGCGACGTTGGTGGTGCTCTTGGTATCCATACGTTTTTCCTGCCGGGCGCGCGTCGGATTGGCCGGAAGGGGCGTGGTCCTGCGTGGGCCGGGTATGCGCCCGGATTCTGGCTATTTGGGGGCGGATGGCCCCCGAATCAAGGCGCCATCCTAACATTCCCGACTAAGTTACTAAACTATTGCGGTGATAGTTGCGAGCCGTACGCGTACCCGATCTATGATCTGTTTGGGCGTGAGCCCAATTTCGGCAAGCAATTGCGCTTGGTCGCCGTGGTCGACGAAGCGATCCGGCAGGCCGAGGCGCATGAGTGGCATTGCAATGCCCATTTCTTCCAGCGCGCGGGCGACTTCCGAGCCGGCGCCGCCGATTACCGCGTTCTCTTCCAGTGTGACCAGTAATTCGTGATTTGCGGCGACGTCGCGCAACATGTCGACATCCAGCGGTTTGATGAAACGCATGTTGACGACACTGGCGTCCAGCGCCTCACCGGCTTTGAGCGCGGCCGACAGCAGGGTGCCGAAAGCGAGCAGGGCGACGCGTTTGCCGTTTCGACGACGCTCGGCTTTGCCGATCGGTAGCGTGGTCAGCGCCGTATCGGGCACGACACCCGTGCCGCTGCCGCGCGGATAACGGACTGCGGTCGGGCCG
>JAJZLD010000395.1 GCA_021803785.1 Pseudomonadota bacterium
TCAAAGGTCAAGGTCGATATTCACAATCAACCTCTTACCATGACCACCCCTCTCTACAAGCCGCTCCGGGCTTTTGCACACTAATCAGAACACTACCCAGCAGATTAAGACGATAGCTCACTTATTTCAGACTGAATCTCAGGATTCTGTTCGGGCGTCATAGCGCCAAAACCGCTCGCGCGCTGGCGCGTCTCCAGCTTCACCGCCGCCGGATCCAGGCGCAGGAAGCGGATCAGGTCGGCGCGCCGCATCATCGCATCGCGATAGCCGAGGTCAATCAGTGCGCGCGTGTAGGGCCGCTCGAACAGCAGATAGGACAACACCGTCGAACCGGACCGACCGCCAGCCCCCACCCCGCGCAGCATGATCCTCATTGGGCGAGGCAGGGCGCGGAAATGCCGGGCGGCCAGATAGTCGAGCCGCTCCGAAGGAGCGATCACGAGCGTTTCGATCGGTTTGAGCGAAATCCCGAGTTCCTCCCGCAAACCCGGCGGGATCTTGCCGATCGTAGCGTTGATGCGATCGAGTCGTTCGAGATCCACCGCGAGTCCGTCGAGGAAGATCGACGACAAGGCATGGCCCGCAATCTGCGCCGGCGTTGGGTAGCGGTCACCGCGCGCGCGGCGCGTTTCGTCCTTCGCGCGCCCCGCACCCACGACAAGAATGCGTCTCGCGCCCAGATGCACCGCGGGTGACACCGGCGCGAGCTGGCGCATCGAACCATCGCCAAAGAATTCGCGGTTGATCTTGATTGCCGGGAACACGAACGGAATCGCGCTGGACGCCATCAGGTGCTCGACACCCAGCCGCGCCGGCACGCCGACACGCGCAGCACGGCGCCAGGGCGATACTTCGCGGGCTGCCTCGTAGAACGTCAGGCTCTCGCCGCTCGCATAGCCCGAGCAGGTCACGCTGAGCGCATACAAAGCGCCGCTGTCGATTGCCCGGCCAATGCCGGCAAAATCAAGCCGTGACGAGAGCAGTTCGCGCAGCGGTTGGTTGTCCAGCATGGACTTGGGGCCACGCCGCAACAACCAGCCCCACAGCAAGGTGCCACCCCATGCCAGGGCAGACTTGGTGACCGCCAGCGCGTCGGCGCGATACACATGGTGCGCATGGAAATTGCGCCAGATCCAGGCGAGCCGGCGCACGCTGGCGTCGAAGTTGTCGGCATATGAAGCCAGCGCCGCCACATTGATAGCACCGGCGGAAGTGCCGCAGAGAATCGGAAACGGATTGACCTTGCTGCGCCCGGTCAATTCGCGAATCGCCCACAGCACGCCGACCTGGTAAGCCGCACGCGCACCACCCCCCGTCAGAACCAGAGCCGCCCGGTCTTCCATGCCACCTCCTTGGCCCCAAGGCATCTGAGAGGATTTGCGGCATTGGGCGGCGCGAGCTTTAGCGCCGTCGTGCCCGCTAGTGCGGCAAAGTTAGCGGCTACGTTGCTGGCCCGCCTCCACTACCGTCAGTGCCGTCATGTTGACGATGCGCCGCACCGTCGCTGTTGGCGTAAGGATGTGCACTGGTTTCGCCGAGCCCAACAGGATCGGGCCCACGGTCATGCCATCGCCAGCTGCTGTCTTCAGCAGGTTGAAGGCGATGTTCGCGGCATCCAGAGTCGGGAAGATCAGCAGGTTGGCATCCTCGCGCATCCTCGCATTGGGAAACACCTGCAAGCGGATTCCCGCATCCAGTGCCGCATCGCCATGCATCTCCCCTTCCACAGCGAGACCGGGATGGCGCTCGTGCAGCAGCGCCAGCGCACGGCGCATCTTCTCGGCCGTCGGCGTGTCGTCCGTGCCGAAACTCGAATGCGACAGCAACGCGACACGCGGCTCGATACCAAAGCGCCGCACTTCTTCCGCCGCAAGACAGGTCATTTCGACAAGTTGCTCCACGCTCGGATCGTAGTTGATGTAGGTGTCGCACAGGAAAACCGTCCGCCCCGGCAGCGCGAGCAGGCTCATCGCATAGCAGCTGCCGACACCTGCGGCGCGGCCCAGCACCGTCTCGACGAACTTCAGGTGTACCTGGTGCAGCCCGGAGGTGCCACAGATCAAACCGTCCGCATAGCCGAACTTGAGCATCAGGGCACCAATCAATGTCGCGCGGCGGCGAACCTCGCGCTTCGCGTACTCAACCGAGACGCCACGCCGCTCCATCAACGCGTGGTAATGCGTCCACAACTCGCGATAGCGCGGGTCATCGTCCTGATTGACCATCTCGAAGTCGACTTCCGGCCGCAAACGCAGCCCGAAACGCTCAATGTAACGCGCAATGACCTCGGGGCGCCCGATCAGGATCGGCCGTGCAAGCCCTTCATCCACCACGGTCTGCACGGCACGCAGCACGCGCTCCGACTCGCCCTCGGCAAAAATGATGCGTTTCGGCGCCAGCTTCGCGGCGGCAAATACCGGTTTCATGATCAGGCCCGATTGCCACACGAAATTGTTCAGGCTCTGCCGGTAGGCCTCCCAGTCGGTAATCGGCCGGGTCGCAACACCTGAGTCCATCGCGGCCTGAGCCACCGCGGGCGCAATCTTCACGATCAGCCGCGGATCGAAAGGCTTCGGGATGATGTATTCAGGGCCGAAACCAGCCACCTTCTCACCGTAGGCAGCAGCGACGATATCGCTCTGTTCGGCCCGCGCCAGTTCGGCAATTGCCCGCACCGCGGCGAGCTTCATCTCGTCGGTGATCGTTGTCAAAATCAATGTGG
>JAJZLD010000058.1 GCA_021803785.1 Pseudomonadota bacterium
AGCAGTTCAAGGACCTCGACCGCTGGGGCTGCCTGCTGCGCTACATCAGCGAGCGAATCGCGCCTGTCATCGGGCCGCCCAGATCGCCACAAGGGCTTCCGGCCGCGGGGTAACTGCCGGATTTAGGGTAAAACAAAAACCCCGCGCCACTCAGTGGCGCGGGGTTCTTCATTGAGCGCGTCAATGCCGCGCATCGCGATCAAAGATCACTTGGACCAGTAGATATTGTCGACCAGCACCTTCGCGGTCGGCTTGCCGGTGTTGCCGGTAACCCCATAGCGGTCGGCGATCACGAAACCATTGGATACCTTGGTCATATCGAGCGTAGCCGTGGGCGGCTGGCCATAAGCCGGCGCTGCCTTCGCAGCAATCGCGCTGATCGGTACCGATACCGTGTGCCAGGCACCGTCATTCACGTAGCCATACTGCCCTGGTGCAATCGCGAGATACACGTCGGTACCGGTGTTGGCGTTGGTGCTTCCGGTGAAGAAGCCCACTTCGAGTTTGCCCGGGTAAGTGGTCTTGATGCTGAAGTTCAGGTAGCCCGTCGCGGTGTTGAAGTTGGTCAGGTCATCGGGGTTTGCCAGTTGCAGGAAGAAGCCCCAGCCCCAGTCCTTCGGCACCGGCGTGATCTCCAGTGCTTCGGTGCCTTCGCTGGCGCCACTCGTGACGATGCTGCCCACGGCGGTGTTGCCGTCCCAAGCCAGCCAGGTGGTCAGCGGCGTGATCGGGCCGGCGGGCACCGCCGAATCGCTCGCAACGTTGTCAGCGAACAGCGTGTAGGTGTTTGCGGTGATGCGCGGGTTTGACGCTGCGGGGATGAAGTACACCGCGTCGGCCGGCGTGTAGGTGGCTGCTTGGCGCTGGCTTTCCGGGTACAGATCGTAGATCACGTACTTTGCCAGACGGTTCACATCGAACAGGCCCCAGCCGTCGTCGCCGCCTTTCCACGGCTCATCGAATGCCTCGAAGGTAAAGATTGCCTTCGGGCCGTTGGTCCATGCCGCCATGCGGTCGAAGTACATCTTCTGATTGACCGGGTGAGCGCGTTGCGATTCGCCGCTGGTGACGGTGCTCTTCCAGCCCGTCTCGCCAATCACGATCGGCATGTTCGGTTGCTTGCTGGCGACGTAGGCGGCAACGGCGTTGTAGTCCTTCTTTGCCTTCGCGAGCGCGGCATCCATCATGGCCGCCGCACGCTGCTCAGCCGGCACGCTGGCTTGTTGCCAATCCCACAGGCCCCAGGGCGTATCGGCTAGCGGATAGGTGTGCATCGCAACGTAGTCGACCACGTCGAGCACCTTGTCGGTGTCGTATTTCTTCTGGTCGTTGGCGAAGAACGCCCAGTTGTCGTCGGTGGTCACGGGTTGTGTGATGCGCGAACGCACCGCCGAGATGTAGTCGGCCATGTCGGCCGGCGGTACCTTCAGGCCGGACCAGTCGACCATCGTTTCATTGCCGACGCTCACACCCAGCACGATGTCTTTGTAAGTGTTGGCAAGCGCAACGCCACGCTCGATTTCGGCCTGGTTGGCGGCGTCGCTGGTCGCCTTCGGGCCACTGATCCAGATGCCCAGCTGCACCTTGATGTCGAGGTTGTTGTCCTTGATGACCTTCAAGGTCTTGAGTGCGTGCTCGTCCGAACTATCGAACAGCCGGATCAGGCGGAAATTGCCCTGCACAAGCAGTTGCAGGTCTTGCAGGATGTCGGCCTCACTCGGCACGGTCGAACGGTCGGCGCCGCGGTAGCCGGAGTACGCCACCGCCTTGCGCGAGGTGAACTCCGGGCTCAGCGGGCGCAGCTCGCGCGCCGTTGGCGTGGGGGTCGGCGCGGGGGCAGGGTCGGATGACCCGCCGCCACAAGCCGTAAGCACCAGGCTGGCCGCCAAGGCAGCCAAGCCGAGCAGATTTCTTCTTCGTAAGTCGAACGCGAACACGTATGTCTCCTTATCGTTTGGTCGTGCGCAGATGCGCCGTCGCGGCATCGGAATTGCAGCGATGAAACACGATAGGAGCTTGTGGCCGTGTTCGACCATGACCCGGATTGCTGATCGGGTTGGCCGGTTTTGACTAAGGGCCGATAAGCTTTGTGGTGTTTCTCAAGGTAGCGTTGAATTCACGCGGGGCTCGCGGCACGTCGTGTGTTTGCAAGAGCGATTTTTGCCACCAGCCGACGTCGTGCCAGTTGCCGAGTTTGAAACCGACCTTGCGGTACACCCCAATTGATTCAAAGCCGATGGCTTCATGCAGACGAACGCTGGCGGCATTCGGCAGGGCGATGCCGGCGAAGGCCTGGTAGTAACCAAGCGCCATGAGTTGCTCGAAGAGTGCCGTGTACAGATTGCGACCAACGCCTGCGCGGCGCATGTCTTCACGCACGTAGGCGGTAGTGTCCACCGCCCACTGGTAGGCCGCCCGTTCCCGGTGTCGGCTGGAATACACATAGCCGCACACGGCGCCCTGTGGATCGACGCCGACCAGCCAGGGCAAGCGCGGCAGTGTGTCGCGAATCCGGCTTTGCATTTCGATCAGGCTGGGCGCTACCAGTTCAAACGAAGTGTGGCTGTGCTCAACGAAGGGCCGGTAGATCGCGAGGATCTCTCCTGCGTCGTCAGGCGTCGCGACGCGGATCTTCATGTGTTGACCGCGTCAGCGATGCGACGTTTGGCCAGCGCGTTACCGAGGCGTCGATGCATCAGCTTCGCGCTGCACGGGCATGCGCCCTGGAACTCGGCGGATGCGAGCAGGGCGGTGGGTACATCTTCCCGCCGCGCCACCGCGAAACCCAGGCGCGGAAAGTAGTCTGCGGCGCTCGTCGTCAGCAGGTAGATGTCCTGTACGCCGCGCGCTGCCGCATCCGCCAGCACGTGGCGGACGAGCCGGCTGCCAAGTCCGCCGTTCTGATGTGCTGCGTCGATCGAGACCGAACGCAGCAGGGCCACGCTGCCGCGCATTTCAGTGCCGGCAACACCAATGATTCCATCGTCGAGCGTGGCGACGAAGAAGTCATCGATGTGCGCCTCGGCGCCGTCGCGCGGCAGCTTGTTCCGCGCCAGCAGCGCAGCGACCGCAGGCCAGTCTTGGGCGTTGGCGCGCCGGATGGACAGGGCGTTCATTGACATGAGGATTCCTTGTTGTCGGTGCGCGATGGGGGACAGGCGGGGCGGCTGTCGTTGAGCAGGAGGTCGCGCAGGCGTTGCAGTGATCGCGCTACGTCTTCCCGTTCGCGTTTGCCGAGCGGCGTCAGCAAACCGTCCGCATGGTCGTTCAGCGTGGCGTTGAGCGCCGCCACACGTTGCTGCCCGGCCTCTGTCAGGGTGACCAGCCAGCTGCGCGCATCCGCCGGGTTCGGCTCCTTGGTGGCGAAACCATCGCGCACAAGGCTTTCCACCGCGCGGCTGATCCAGCTCTTCTCAAGCAACAGGCGCGCGCCCAGCTCCGAAAGCGGAATCGGGCCGCTGCGCCCCAGTTCAGTGAGGATGTGGCACTGCGTGTTGGTGGTGCCGCAGCATTCGGCTGCGGCGCGCTGTGCGCGGGTGTAGAGGCGTGCTACCTCGCGCAGCAACTCACCTGGATTGGGTGGCAGTTCGGTCATGGCGTGCGTATCGATCAGGTTTTGCTGAACTCTGATCTTTCCAGATATGGTTGTCAATAGCAACCAAAGGCATCCGAGCACCGTAATTGTCATGCCGGAGGAGTATCGTCCCGTCCCGTCACCGCACATCCGCGGTGGCCGCCGCCCGCATCGCATGCGCGGCCGTTTGCGCTTCCACGAGGACCGCATGAACCCACTTGATCCCCTTCCACTGCACGGCACGCACATCACCCTTCGACGCCTGCGTGCCGAGGACCTCGCCGCTTTCCAGAGTTACCGGCAGGACACCGCGCTGGCGCGATACCAGGGTTGGCAGCCACAGTCCGACGCCGACGCGCTGGCATTCATCACGTCGATGGCGATGGCGCCGATCTTTCCGCGTGCCGAATGGGTGCAGCTCGGCATTGCCGAACGCGCGACCTATGAGTTGATCGGCGATATCGGCATCTGCGTGTCTGCCGATGGCGCCCACGCCGAAATCGGCTTCACGTTGAGCCGGCCGGCCCAGGGGCGCGGATTTGCGCAAGAGGCGCTCGGCCTTGCCACGCAGCTGCTGTTCCAGACCACCACCGTGGCGGAGGTGAGGGGCATTACCGACGCCCGCAACGCGCCCTCGATTGCACTGCTGGAACGGGTCGGCATGCGCCGCATCGCTTCGTCCGACGCGGTCTTCAAGGGCGAACCCTGCGTCGAACATACCTATGCGCTGTCGCGCCCGCAGGGTGGGGCGCACTCGCGCTGACCGCTGCGGATCTACGGCCGCGCCAGGTGCGCGGCGGCTCAGCTGCGATGAGCTTCGGCCGATGCCACCGCGGTCGGTTGTTGCATCACGGCTTGTGCGGCGACCTGCTCGTAAGCAACGACGGTGCTACCAAGGCACAGCGCGGTACCGACGATGGCCATCAGGGCGGCGAGGACTTTGTGGTGTTGGCGGATCAGTTGGGTTTTCATGATGTTTCCTCTCACTCTTTGACTTGGGGGGCAGCCTCCGTCGGTCTCGATCGGTGCTGCGTTGAGTGAAGGATGGCGACCGGAACGGGCTACCGCGAGCGCCATGCGATGAACCGCAGCAATGCTGGGGCAGACTGCAGAAATTTCGGCTGGTTGGTTCGGCGCAAACGGGTCGGCCGCAACGCGCTTGCCCCGTGCCGGTGATCCAACGAGCCCATCGATCAGTGTGTCCGCCCGCGCTTGAGCGGATGCTCAAGAGGCTGATCTGAGTCAGGCGGGCGCCGGCGCCGCGCGCTATCGTGCGATCGAGCGGCGAATCTCTAATCCGTCAAAAGGCAGAAAACCACACAAATCAACCCCCTTTGAACAGCCCCCGTGCGTGCGATTGCCCTGGCATCTGGGCAAGATCAACGCAGCCAATCTGCGCGAAGCGCATCGTCTGCAAGAGACCGGCACCGCGATCGGAAAGATCGTGCTGGAAGGATTCTGAGACGCCGCCGCGTCCCGACCAGGAAGAACACCATGAGCCAACTTTTTACGCCGTATTCGATCGGCCCTCTCAAACTCGAAAACCGCATCGTCATCGCGCCGATGTGCCAGTACTCGGCCGAGGATGGCCATGCCACCGATTGGCACCGCATCCACCTCGGTCAGCTCGCCTTGTCGGGCGCCGGGCTGCTGATCATCGAAGCGACGGCGGTCGAGCCGATCGGGCGCATCTCGCCGGCCGACCTCGGGCTGTGGTCAGACTCGACCGAGGCCGCGCTGGGTGCCGTGCTGCAGAGTGTGCGCAAGTATTCGTCGATGCCGATCGCGATCCAGCTTGCCCACGCCGGTCGCAAGGCGGGAAGCGCAACCCCCTGGCTGCCGGGCAGCGGCGGTGACTGGCAGAACGCGGCGCCTTCGGCGCTGCCGTTCAACGATACGGATGCGCCGCCCGCGGCGCTGGACCGCGCCGGCCTGGAACGAGTGCTGCAGGCTTTCGTGACGGCCGCGCAGCGTGCCCATCGCCTCGGCATTGATGCGATCGAACTTCACGCCGCGCATGGCTATCTGTTGCATCAGTTCCTTTCGCCGCTGTCGAACCAGCGCACCGACGAATACGGCGGCTCACTGGAGAACCGCATGCGCTTCCCACTGCAGGTGTTCGATGCGGTGCGTGAATCGGTGCCGGCCAGCATGCCGGTGGGCATCCGGATATCCGCCACCGATTGGGTCGAGGGTGGCTGGGATCTCGAGCAGAGCGTCGTGCTTGCGCAGGCGCTGGCGAAGCGTGACTGCGCCTTCATCCATGTTTCCAGTGGCGGGCTTTCAACGCAGCAGGCGATCACACCGGCGCCCGATTACCAGGTGCCGCTGGCCGCCCGCATCCGTGCCGAGTCGGGGCTTCCGACCATTGCCGTCGGTCTGGTGACCGAAGCCGAGCAGGCCGAGGCGATCGTCGCGCGAGGCGACGCGGACATGGTGGGCGTGGCGCGCGTGATGCTGTACGACCCTCACTGGCCGTGGCACGCCGCCGCCAAACTCGGCGCGCAAGTGAGCGCACCGCCGCAGTACTGGCGTTCGCAGCCCCAAGGCGTGCACAAGCTGTTCAAGGCGCAGTAAGGGCGCAGGTGCGATCTCTGCGCGGGCCGACGACGGTCGGCCCGCTTCGCTCTGCATGCACGGGCTGCGCAAACGCGAACAATTCGTATTTACGTGCGCGGCGTGGACGGGTACAGTGCTGGCGTGATGTTTCCCGGAGTACCGCCATGTTTGCCCGTACCGTTCTGACACTCGCCCTTGCCACGCTGGCTACCGCCGCCGGCGCCCAGGAGAAGGTCCTCAACCTCTACTCGGCCCGTCACTACCAGACCGACGAGGCGCTCTACAGCAACTTCACCAAGCTCACCGGCATCAAGATCAACCGGATCGAGGGCAAGGAAGACGAATTGCTGGAGCGTATCCGCAATGAGGGCGCCAACAGCCCGGCCGATCTGCTGATCACCGTGGATGCAGCGCGGCTCGCGAAGGCGCATGACCTCGGCCTCTTCGCGCCGGTCAACTCGCCGGTACTCAATGCCCGCATTCCGGCGCATCTGCGTACCGAAGACTGGTTCGCCTTCTCGACCCGTGCGCGCGTGATCATCTTCAACAAGCTCGGCGTCAAGCGCGATCAGGTGCAGACCTACGACGATCTCGCCGCGCCGGCACTCAAGGGCAAGGTCTGCAGCCGCTCGGGCTCGCATCCGTACAACCTGTCGCTGCTCGCATCGATCATCGCCAACCAGGGCGAGGCTCGGGCCGAAGCCTGGGCACGTGGCGTGGTGGCGAACTTCGCACGCCAGCCCAAGGGCGGCGATACCGACCAGATCAAGGCGGTTGCTGCCGGCGAGTGCCAGGTTGCGACGGCCAATACCTACTACATCGCGCGCATGATGCGGTCGGACAAGCCTGAAGACCGCAAGGCGATCGAGCAGATCGGCGTCGTATGGCCGAACCAAGGCACGACCGGCACGCATATCAACGTGTCGGGCGCCGGCATGCTGAAGACGGCGCCTCACCGTGAAGCAGCGGTGAAGTTCCTTGAATACCTGGCTTCGGACGAGGCGCAGCGCTACTTTGCCGATGGCAACAATGAGTGGCCGGTGGTCGACGGGCTCAAGATCGCGAACCCGGCTCTCGACACGCTCGGCAGTTTCAAGGCCGACAAACTGCCGGTGAAGGATCTCGCGCAGTACCAGGCCAAGGCGCAGATGATCTACGACCGCGCCGGATACAAGTGAGCGGTTGCAGGTGAACGGAAAAGGCCGGGCATGCCCCGGCCTTTTTCATGGTGAGTGCTTACTTGCGGGTGCGCGCAATCTGGCGCGACAGCGCGATCAGCGGCAGCAGCCCGACGGCGACAATCGCCAGCGCTGCAGTGGAGGCTTCCGTCAGGCGCTCGTCCGCGGCCAGCGTGTAGGTCTGCGTGGCAAGGGTGTCGAAGTTGAACGGCCGCATCACCAGCGTGGCCGGCAGCTCCTTCATCACATCGACGAAGACCAGCAGACCTGCGGTAAGCAGGCTGCCGCGCAGTATCGGCGCGTGCACCCGGCGCAGGACCGCGAAGGCGCCGTCGCCGAGGCTGCGTGCTGCGTCGTCCATGCTGGGCGTGATCTTCGCAAGACTTGCTTCGACTGTTTGCAGTGCAACTGCCAGAAAACGCACCAGGCAGGCATAGACCAGCGCGGCGATGCCGCCGGTCAGCAGCAAGCCCGGGTTGTAACCAAACCACTGTTGCCATTGCAGGCCGAGCCAGGTGTCGAGCCGCGTGACCGGAATCAGCACGCCGACCGCGATCACCGCGCCGGGTACCGCATAGCCGAGTCCGACGATGCGATTGAGGCCCTGCGACAGCCAGGTCCTCGACACCCGTGCCGAGTAAGCAAGCAGCAGCGCGAGCAGCACCGCCAGGGCGGCGGTGGTCGAAGCCAGCACGAAGCTGTTGCGCGCCAGTGTCAGGAAGCGAGCGCCAAACTGGGCGTCGCCTTCGGTCAGTGCCATCTTCAGCAGCAGGCCCGCAGGCAGCAGGAAGCCGGCCGCCAGCGGCAGCACGCAGGCCAGTACCGCGAACGCCGCAGCGGGGCCCCGCAAGCGGGTACGCATCGGCGGGCGGTTTCGGTTGCCGGCGTTGTGATAACGGGCACGACCGCGCGTGAAGCGCTCCAGTGCAATCAGCAGCAGCACGAAGCCAAGCAGGATCGCGGCGAGCTGGGCGGAGGCTACACGGTCACCAAGCGAGAACCAGGCTCGGTAGATGCCGGTGGTGAAGGTATCCACCGCGAAGTAGGCCACGGTGCCGTAATCGGCCAGCGTTTCCATCAAGGCCAGCGTAATGCCGGCGGCGAGCGCCGGCCGCGCGAGCGGCAGCGAGACGCTGAAGAACGCGCGCCACGGCCCCAGCCCCAGGGTACGCGCGGCTTCCAGCACGCCGCCGGCACGCTCGATGAAAGCGGTACGTGCGAGGAGGTAAACGTAGGGGTAGAGCACGCAGACGAACATCGCGATCGCGCCGGGCAGCGAGCGCACATCCGGAAACCAGTAGTCGCCGTGTGACCAGCCGAAGGTGTTGCGTAGCGCCGTTTGCACCGGCCCGACGAACTGCAGCAGGTCGGTGTAGACGTAGGCCATCACATAGGCGGGCACCGCCAGCGGCAGCACCAATGCCCACTCGAACACGCGCCGCCCCGGGAAGTCATGCATCGCTGTGAGCCATGCCGTCGCGGTGCCGACAATCGCGACACCGCAACCGACCCCGACGCACAGCCGAAGCGAATTGCCGATGTAGTCGCCCAGCACCGTCTCGCTCAGATGCACCCAGGTCGCGCTGGTGCCACCTACCAGCAGGTTGAGGCCCACGCTTGCAACCGGCAGACCGGTCAGCAAGGCGATGACGAGGGCAATCGCGACGAGAGGGGTGAGAAAACGCGAAGCGGGCATGGGCGCAAATGCGAATTATAATCGATACCCATGTTCCGACTCGAACTCAAAGCCGTCGTTCAGCGCTACGGCGCGCGCACCGTCGTCAATGGCGTCGATCTGAGCCTTGCCGCTGGCCGCATCGCGTGCCTGCTGGGGCCCTCGGGCTGTGGCAAGACCACCCTGTTGCGTTGCATCGCGGGTTTCGAGCCGATTGCTGGCGGCGAGATCTGCATCGACGGCAAGCGCGTCAGCGCCCCCGATCACCGCGTCGCGCCCGAGGCGCGTCAGATCGGCATGGTGTTCCAGGACTACGCGCTGTTCCCGCACCTCGATGTGTCGCGCAATATTGCCTTCGGCATCCGCGCCTTGCCGGCCGAGCCACGCGCGGCGCGTGTCGCCGAGCTGCTGCAACTGGTCGGCCTGCAGGGGTACGGCGCGGCCTACCCGCATGAGCTCTCGGGTGGTCAGCAGCAGCGCGTGGCGCTGGCGCGGGCACTCGCCCCGCGGCCACAACTGGTTTTGCTCGACGAGCCGTTTTCAAGTCTTGACGTCGATTTGCGCGAACGGATCGCCGCCGAGGTGCGCGACATCCTGAAGCGCGAAGGCGCGACGGCCTTGCTGGTGACGCACGACCAGCATGAAGCCTTCGCGATGGCCGACGAAGTGGGTGTGATGGCCGAGGGCACGCTGCGCCAGTGGGACACCCCCTACAACATCTACCACCGCCCGCGCGATCGCTTCGTTGCGGATTTCGTTGGTCAGGGCGCCTTCCTGCCGGGCCGTGTGGTGGATGCGCGCAGCGTCGACATCGAGCTTGGCCGTCTGCGTGCAGCCGAGCCGATCGTGTGTTCGCGCGACGGGGCGCTGTGCGAAGTCGACAGTCAGGTGGATCTGCTGTTGCGCCCGGACGACGTGGTGCACGACGATGCGAGCGACTTGCGCGCGGAAGTGGTTCAGAAAGCGTTCCGCGGTGCCGATATTCTCTACACCCTGCGTCTGGCGAGCGGACGCGAAGTGCTCTCGCTGGTGCCCTCGCACCACAACCATGCCCTCGGTGAGCTGATCGGGATCCGCCTCGATGCGGATCATGTGATCGCATTCCGGTCCGACTGATTCGGGCGTGGCAGCATGCTTCGCGGTGGCCGACGCTGGGGTGTTTGCGGAGGCGTGATGCACTTGGGGTGGCGATGGGGGGTGAGGGTTTGCGGCATGCTGGCGCTGTGCGGCGGCTTGCTCGCACCCGTGGTGGGCGCGGCGGCCGCGTCGCAGTTGGACAAGGTTCGCGCGAGCAAGACCCTGCGGGTATGCATCTGGCCCGACTATTACGGACTCAGTTTCCGTAACCCGAAGTCGGGCGTACTGAGCGGCCTCGATACCGACATGGCGCGCGAATTCGCGCGCGACCTCGGGGTGACCTTGCAGTTCGTTGACACCACCTTCGGCCGCTTCATCGAAGACCTGGATGGCGACCGCTGCGACATCGCGATGATGGGGGTGGCCGTGACGCCTCAGCGGGTCGAGAAGCTCGCTCTCTCGCGGCCCTACCTGCGCGGCGATGTGTATGCGGTTACAACGCGGCACAACACGCGCGTGCGGAGCTGGCAGGATATCGATCGCCCGGGTACCCGCGTCGCCGTGCTTGCCGGGACCTATCATGAGCCGCTGATGCGGGAGCGCCTGCAGCAGGCAGAGTTGGTCGTGATCGTGCCGCCGCGGACGCGTGAGGCGGAGCTGGAGGCTGGGCGCGTTGACGTGTTCATGTCGGACTTTCCCTTCACCCGCAAGATGCGCGACAACCACGACTGGGTACGCGTGTTTGCGCCGCCGACGCCTTACTTCATGGTGAATGCCGCCTACGCGGTGAAGCAGGGCGATAGCGCCTGGCTGCAGCGTGTGGACGCCTTTGTCAGCGCCATCCGCGCGGATGGCCGGCTGCTCGCCGCCGCACAGCGGTACGGGCTTGAGCCGATGATGATCAAGGACTGATCGGGTGCCGCAAATCAACCTTCTGCGCTCGCCGGCATGGCGTTCCGACCCACGCCGCAGCTGTGCTGGAGTTGGCGATGAGCACTGAGCCGCGACAGGGCTTGCGCGCGATACGCCTGCCGCGAGGCATCGGTGCGGTGCTGGTCGCCTTCTGCCTGTTCGGCCTGATTGCGGTGCTCTATCACGCCAACCGGCTGCGCAACGAGGCGGTGCTCACGCATCGTACGCTCGCGAGCAACGTGGCCCGCGTGGGCGAGTATCAGGTCACGTTGATGATGCAGATGATCGACCGCCAGCTCGACGCAAGCCTGGTCGGCTGGCGTGAACAGCCGGGCAATCAGGCGGATGCCTTCGAGGCCCAATTGCAGGGCGCGATCAACGGCTTGCCGGCGATTCGTTCGCTCGCGATCGTCGCCAAGGATGGCCGCATCCTCGCCAGCTCTGCGCCCGGCGTTCGCGGGCGCAGACTCGACGCGGCGGCGGTGAGGGCGATCGGCGGCGCCAGCGACGCGACGCTGTTGCGCGTTTCCGGCGTCTGGATCGGGCGCGACCTTGGCGACGGCGAGCCGTCGCCGGGTCCGGTCGATGCGCGCGCATCGGCGTATTTCTTTACCGTCGCGCGGCCGCTGGTCGATGCTCATGACGAGGGATACGTCGTTGCAACGATCAATCCCGATTACTTCGTCAATCAGCTCGCCAGCGCAGCTGGGCGTGAGGATTTTCTCGTTACGGTGTCGCGTTACGATGGCTTGATGCTGCTGTCGACCGCGCCTGAGCAAGCGGCGCCCGGCACCGATCAGTCCGCCGACCCACTTTTCAGCAAGCTGCTGCTGGACCGCGAGATCGGCCTCGCCACGGGCGCCGACCCCGCGGTGTCCCGCGCATACCATGCGTCGCGGCTCTATCCGCTGGTTCTGCAGGTGAGTTTCACGCAAGACACGATCCTGCGCGACTGGCGCCGCGAGATGGGCAACCTCGCCGCGATGAGCATCGGCGCCCTGGTGTTTGTGCTGGTGTTCGGTGGCTTGGTGCACCGGCTGCAGGTGCGCCGCGAGCGCGAGCAGATGGCTGCGCGGGATGCGCTGGAACTGGCGGCCAGCGTGTTCGACGCCGCTTTCGACGGCATCATGATCACCGATTCGCAGTGCCGGATCCTGCGCGTCAACCGCGCCTTCACGCAGATCACTGGCTACACCGAAGGCGAAGTCGTCGGCCGCACGCCGCATGTGCTGTCGTCGGGCCTTTACGAGGCGGACTTCTACCGCGAGATATGGCAAACGATCAACCGCGAGGGTCGCTGGCAGGGCGAGCTGATCAATCGTCGCCGCTCTGGCGAGCTGTACCCGGAGCATCTCGCGATTTCGGCGGTGAAGGATGCCGAGGGGCGCGTGTGCAACTACATCGGCACGTTCAACGATGTGACTGAGCGCCATCGCAGCGAGGCGGCGCTGCGCTCTGCAAAAGAGGCGGCCGAAACAGCCAACCGCGCAAAGAGTCACTTCCTCGCCACCATGTCGCACGAGATTCGCACGCCGATGAACGGCATCCTCGGCATGGCGCAGTTGCTGCAGATGCCGGACCTGAGCGACGCTGAACGCGAGGAGTACGCCCGCACCGTGCTGAGCTCTGGCGAAACGCTGCTCACCTTGCTCAACGACATCCTCGACCTGTCGCGCGTGGAAGCGGGGCGGATGGACCTCAACCCGACTGAGTGCATGCCGGCCGTGCTGCTCGACGAGACCTCGGCGCTGTTTGCCGATGCCGCACAACGTAAGGATCTTTCCATCGAAACACATTGGTCGGGCGATGCGGACATCACGCTGGTTCCCGCAT
>JAJZLD010000396.1 GCA_021803785.1 Pseudomonadota bacterium
GGATCAGCCACCACGGTCAGATTGTTGAAGGCACTGTGCGCGTCGGCGATCTGCTGAATGCCAAGGTCGATAGCGAGTCGCGCGCGCGCATCATGCGCAACCACTCGGCCACCCACCTGATGCACAAAGCGCTGCGCGAAGTGCTCGGCGAGCATGTGCAGCAAAAGGGTTCGCAGGTCGATGCCGAGAAGACACGCTTCGATTTTGCTCATAATGGCCCGATGACCGATGAGGAAATCCGTAAGGTCGAAGCCATCGTCAATCGCGAGATCCTTGCCAACGTCGCAACGCAGGCCCGCGTCTTGCCGATCGCGGAAGCGCAAAAAACCGGCGCGATGATGCTGTTCGGCGAGAAGTACGGCGACGAAGTGCGCGTGCTCGACATCGGTTCGTCGCGAGAACTGTGCGGGGGCACGCATGTTGGCCGTACTGGTGACATTGGTCTCTTCAAGATCGTGAGCCAGAGCGGCGTCGCAGCCGGCATTCGCCGTGTTGAGGCGGTTACTGGCGAAGCGGCGTTTGCCATCGTGCAGGCGCAGGATGCAATGCTGGCGGACCTGTCCGCCAAGCTGAAGCTGCCGCCGGCTGAGGCGGTGGCGCGAGTCGGGCAGTTGCAGGAGCAGCTTAAGGCGACGGAGAGGGAACTCGCTAAGCTCAAGAGCGAAATGGTCGTGATGCGGCTTGATGAGCTCGTTGCCACGGGTATGCGCACCATCAAGGGCGTGAAGATCGTTGCAATGCGCCTCGATAACATTGATGCCGCAGCGCTGCGTGACGTGGCCGACAAGGCGCGTGATCGGCTGGGTGAAGGCGTTGTGCTTGCTGCGGCGGTTACTGACGGCAAGGTGTCGCTGGTTGCGATGGTGACGAAGTCGCTGACCGACCGACTCAAGGCTGGGGAGATCGTCGGCGCCGCTGCGCAGGTAGTTGGCGGCAAGGGCGGTGGTCGTGCGGACATGGCCCAGGCTGGCGGCACGCAACCGGAGAAGTTGCCCGAGGCATTTGAGACGGTCTTTCAGTTGCTCGATTCGAAGCTTTGATCGCGTTTGAATCAGAGGGCCGCCTGAGGGCGGCCCTTTTCATTTGCGGAGCGCGCTATGACGCGACTGCGCGCCGCCATGACGGTCGACAAACTCAATGCTCTGAACCCCAGTTGCCTGCCCGGCTCCATGGCTTTGAAGTGCTGGCACTTGAACACCTGCGCCTTATCGCGAAACTATCGCGTCTGTCCTGAGGTGATGGCGTCAAACGGGTTTCCTCTTCAACGCCTAAGAGGGCGAGGTGCTGTGCTCGGTGCGTGCAGTGCATCTTGGGCGTACAACCCAGGTCTGGAATGCGGAAGTACGCAAAACGATGGCGGCAAGTTCGCGTTGTTCCTTGCCCCCAGATGATTCTGTGGCCCAAGCCCTGAGGCCGGACGATGCCGAGCGCATCGACATTCGACAACCGTATTTGATCCAGACGAAAAAATAGCGTTGCTGCGGCGCGCACACTGGTGCTCCCTGCCGCCGGTGAGTGTTTCGGTGCCCACCTGCGACACTACAGGAAAGGTTTGGGCATGCAGACTTATCAGGCCGATGTCGTCATCGTCGGTGCCGGCGGTGCCGGTCTGAGGGCCGCTATCGCGGTCGCCGAGCTGGACCCGCGCCTGCGGGTCGCGCTGGTCTCCAAGGTCTACCCGATGCGCAGCCACACCGTGGCCGCCGAAGGCGGTTCAGCGGCGGTGGTCCAGGCGCACGACAGTCTCGAACACCATTTCCACGATACCGTTGCTGGCGGCGATTGGCTCTGCGAGCAGGACGTGGTCGACTACTTCGTCGCACACTGCGCCGAAGAGATGGTGCAGATGGAGCACTGGGGCTGCCCTTGGAGCCGCAAGGACGACGGCCATATCAACGTGCGTGCCTTTGGCGGCATGAAGATTGAGCGTACCTGGTTCGCTGCCGACAAGACCGGCTTCCACATGCTGCACACCTTGTTTCAGACCTCGATGAAGTACCCGTCGATCAAGCGTTTCGACGAGTATTTCTGCGCCGACCTGCTCGTCGATGAGGGCCGTTGCGGTGGGGTGGTCGCCATCCAGATCGCGAGCGGCGAACTGGTGCAGATACAGGCGCCGTCAGTCGTGCTGGCAACCGGCGGGGCGGGCCGCGTGTTTCGCCAGAACACCAATGGCGGTATCGTCACCGGCGACGGTATGGCGCTGGCCTATCGCCACGGCGTGCCGCTGCGCGACATGGAGTTCATGCAATACCACCCGACCTGTATGCCGGGCACCGGGCTGCTGTTTACCGAAGGCTGCCGCGGTGAGGGCGGTATCCTGACCAATCGGGACGGCTATCGCTACCTGCAAGACTACGGTCTCGGCCCGGCCGACCCCTGGCCGCGCAAGAAAGCGATGGAGCTTGGTCCACGCGACAGGCTGTCACAAGCTTTCTGGCATGAAGAACGCAAGGGCAGAACGATTGATGGGCCGCATGGTTCTGTCGTCAATCTGGACTTGCGTCACCTGGGCGAGAAGAAGTTGCGCGAGCGCCTGCCGCAGATCTGCGAGCTGGCTGAAGAGTTCCTCGGCATTGATCCTGCCAAGGCGCCAATTCCAGTGCGGCCGGCGGTGCACTACACGATGGGGGGCATTCTGGTGGATGGTGCGTGCGCGGCGCCGTTGCGGGGCTTGTTCGCAGCACCCGCCCGTCCAG
>JAJZLD010000397.1 GCA_021803785.1 Pseudomonadota bacterium
ATCTGGCGTGGCGTGGCGCGAGGCATTTACATCACCTCAAGCGTGTTAATACCGAGCAAGCCGAGACCTGTCTTGAGCGTGTCGGCTGTGAGGCGGCACAGTTGCAGGCGGCTGGCGCGCTGCGCGCCTTCGCTCTTGAGAACCGGGCAGTTTTCATAGAAGCGGCTGAACACCACGGCAAGCTCGTACAGGTAGGCGCACAGCAGGTGCGGCACCGAGTCCTTCGCAACCGCGTGGAGCGCGTCAGCGAAACGCGCAAGCTGTAGCGCCAGCGCTTGCTCGGCGCGTTCTTCGAGAATCACCGGCGCATCCGCCACGGCCGAATCCGCCGCGTCGCGCAAAACTTTGGCGCTACGGGTATAGGCGTACTGCAGGTAGGGCGCAGTGTTGCCATCGAACGCCAGCATCGACGACCAGGAGAATACGTAGTCGCTCGCGCGGTTCTTCGATAGATCGGCGTACTTCACGGCGCCGACGCCCACAGCGCGGGCGATCTCCCGGCGCACGTCCTCGGTAAGGTCAGGGTTCTTTTCCGAAACCAAGACGAAAGCGCGTTCGATGGCCTCTTCGAGCAGATCCACCAGCTTGACGGTGCCACCCGACCGCGTCTTAAAAGGCTTGTTGTCCTCGCCAAGCATCACGCCGAAGCCGACATGCTCCAGCGACACGGAGGCATCGACGTAGCCCGCCTTGCGCGCCAGTGTGAACAACTGCTGAAAGTGCAAGCCCTGACGCTGATCGACCACGTAAAGCACGCGCTTGGCCTTGAGTTCATCGACGCGATAACGCAAAGCCGCGAGGTCCGTCGTCGAATACAAGAATCCGCCGTCCTGCTTGCGCACGATGTACGCCTGCGGCTCGCCTTCCTTGTTCTTGAATTCGTCGAGGAATACGACCTGCGCGCCTTGGCTCTCAACAGCAAGCCCCTTCTGTTGCAGGTCGGCCACGATGCCCGGCAGTGCGTCGTTGTAGGCGCTCTCACCACGCAGGTCGGCACGCGTCAGGCCAACACCAAGCATCTCGTATACCGCCTCGCAGTGACGCATCGACACTTCGAGAAAGCGCCGCCACAGCATGTTGATGTGCGGATCGCCGCCCTGAAGCTTCACCACGTATTCGCGTGCGGTGTCGGCAAAAGCGGGATCTTCGTCCATCCGCTGCTTCGCGCGGCGGTAGAAGTCCTCCAGGTCGGAGAGCGCTATCTCAGTATCGGCGCCCTGCTCCACTTCGACCAAGAAGGCCGTCAGCATGCCGAACTGAGTACCCCAATCGCCGATGTGATTTTGCGCAATGACTTCATGGCCGAGAAAGCGCAGCACGCGCGCCAGCGCGTCACCGATGATGGTGGAACGCAGGTGCCCGACATGCATTTCCTTCGCCAGATTGGGCGAGGAGTAGTCGACGACCACCCGCTGCGGCGCGGGATGAGGCACAGCCAGATCTTCGCGACCAAGCGCGGCTGAGACGCGCTGAGCGAGGAAGGCCGGATCGAGCGTGATGTTGATGAAGCCCGGGCCTGCGATGTCGACTTTGCTGGCGATGCCGGCAAGATCGAGTTTCTCGACAACCTGCTGCGCCAGTTCGCGTGGGTTCTGCTTGCGGGCCTTGGCCGCGCCCATCACGCCGTTGGCCTGATAGTCGCCAAATTCAGGGCGCGCAGCCGGTGTAATCACGGCGGGCACACCTTCACACCCGGCAGCCGCGAGCGCAGCCGAAACACGGGAATCGAGAAGCTGGTAGATCGTTTGTGTGAATGTCATGGCACATTTGAACGCGCGGCCGCCAGCGGCGCCGCGGCATTCTTATCTCCTACAGACCGACGCGAAGGCGTCGAAGTAATCGGGGAAAGTCTTAGCGGTGCATTTCGGGTCGTTGATGCGAACCGGCACCCCCCCCAGACTCACCAGCGAGAAGCACATCGCCATACGGTGATCATCATAGGTGTCGATCGCAGCGTCCGCGGTGAGCTGTGACGGCGCCGTCACACGCAACCAGTCCGCCCCCTCCTCCACCGTTGCGCCGACCTTGCGAAGTTCAGTCGCCATCGCTGCGATGCGGTCGGTTTCCTTGACGCGCCAGCTCGCAATGTTCGTCAGGCGGCAAGGGCCGTCGGCAAACAGCGCGGCGACAGCCAGCGTCATTGCGGCGTCCGGAATGTGGTTGAAATCGCGGTCGAAAGCACGAAGTTTGCCCTGGGCGGGCGCCGCAGCCTCGATCCAGTTGTCGCCCATGGTGATCTGCGCACCCATTGCTTCCAGCGCCTCGGCGAACTTCACGTCGCCCTGGATGCTGGCACGCCCCACCCCTTCAACACGCACCGGGCCGCCGCCTATCGCGCCGGCAGCCAGGAAGTAGGAGGCGGACGAGGCGTCGCCTTCAACATGAATCACGCCGGGGCTGCGGTAGGCCTGCCCTGGGACATGGAAACGCGCCCAGCCGTCGCGCTTCACCTCAACACCAAAACGCGCCATCAGGTTGAGCGTGATCTCGATGTAGGGCTTGGAGATCAGTTCGCCGACGACCTCGATCGTGGTGTTCTGGCCCGTCAGCGGCAGCGCCATCAGCAGTGCAGTCAGGAACTGGCTCGACACATCACCGCGCACCTTGACCACCCCACCCGCAGTGATCTTCGATGGCAGCAGCTCAAGCGGCGGAAAACCCTCGTTGCCGAGGTAGCGGATATCGGCGCC
>JAJZLD010000398.1 GCA_021803785.1 Pseudomonadota bacterium
GCCAGTTCGACGTAGTGCTGCAACAGGTGTTCAAAGGTTGTTGTGCGCAGGTCAGCGCTGATGCGCTCCGAGGCCAGTGCGAGGATGTAAGTCTTGGCCCAGCCTAGCGACCACGACACCATCGCCGCCGCGAACAGCCCGCCAAGGTAGAGCGCGACTTTGCCCGGCTCGATGTGCTGACCGTTCTGAAACGGAATCAGCACCTCATCCATCAGCGGCATGTAGAGGTAGGGCGATACAAGCGTCGCCCCTGTTGCGCCCAGCATCAGCAGGAAGCCTGCAAGCAATTGGCCCCGGTAGGGGCGCGCGAATTGCCACAGGCGGAACAGCGTCCAGGTGGAAGGCGGCGTGTGCAGCTCGCGGTTACAGATCGGACACTCATCTTCGTCGGGCGGCAGCGGCGTATTGCAGGTCGGGCAAATGTCTTCGCCATCGTGCTCGATGGGTTTGCCGGTGAGCAGCAACTGCAATTGCGCGTCGAACTGGTCAATCACTCGTAACGCCGCGACGTTCTGCCCCAACGTATAGCGCCAGCTTGCGAGCAGCGAGGTGGCGTCGCGCAGCTCCAGCGTTCCGACGCCGGCATGATCGTGGTGCAGCAACGCCAGCCCCTCGCGCAAAGGCCAAGACCGCCACTGTGAATCGCCGGGCGCACGTGCCAAAAGACGGCGATTGGTCATCACGACAAGGCCGGATGCGAAACGCAACCGCGCGTCGAGGTCAACCTCAACCGCTGCGAGAACGTTCTCTCCCCGTTCGAGCTGCCCTGACAGCGCCTCGCGCCAGACCTCGGGAACTGCGTTGCGTGCGGTATCCGCGGCGAGTGGTTCAATCGTCATGTGGGGCTATTCGGCAGGCGCCTGAGTTGTGAATGGGCTGGATCGCCCGGGAAACCGGGCAAAACGGAAACCGGGCAAAACGTATGGCACGGCAATCCGGTTGACCGCGGTCTTTTCCCGGTCTTCTGATCGCGCGATCGGGAGAAAAACGCACAATTGCGATATTCTGGCGGGTCGGAACTTCCCACCCAGCCAGATGGCAAGGAAGTATACCGCACCGACCCCCACGCCCTCACGCGCGGAGGTTATTCGGGCACAAGCCCGGAGCACGAGGCGAAGCGACCTCGCAAATGGTTCTGGCGGCACGACCGACCGGGACTCACGACTGGAATATGAAGAAGAAAGACATCACGTTTCTTCGCGTCACGCATCTGCGCGGCCCGAACATCTGGACCTACCGACCAGTCATCGAAGCCTGGCTCGATATCGGTGCGTTCGAACAGTACCCGTCAAACACCCTGCCTGGATTTGTCGATCGCCTGATCGCCTGGCTACCCGGCCTTGCGGTGCATCGCTGCGGCGTGGGCGAGCCGGGCGGGTTCATCCAGCGGCTCAACGAAGGAACCTGGATCGGGCATGTGCTCGAACACGTCGTACTGGAGTTGCAGAACCTCGCTGGCATGCGCACAGGGTTTGGCAAAACGCGCCAGACGGCCGAAGGCAGTGGCATCTACAAGATGGCCTTCCGCACCCGCAATGAGCAAGTCGGCCGCGCCGCGCTGGAAGCGGGTCGCGAACTGGTGCTGTCAGCCGTCGAAGATCGCCCGTACGACCTTGCCGCCACCGTTGAACGGCTAACGGACATGGTCGATTCTCTGTGCCTTGGCCCCAGCACGGCATGCATCGTCGATGCTGCAACCGATCGGCGCATCCCGTCGATCCGGCTGAACGAAGGCAACCTCGTCCAACTGGGCTACGGTGCGCGCCAGCGCCGAATCTGGACTGCCGAGACCGACCGCACCTCAGCGATCGCGGAGGGCATTTCCAGCGACAAGGATCTGACCAAGAGCCTGCTGGCATCCTGCGGCGTGCCGGTGCCGCAGGGCCGCATTGTCACTAGCGCCGAAGATGCCTGGGAGGCAGCCGAAGATGTGGGCCTGCCGGTCGTCGTCAAACCGGTCGATGGCAACCACGGTCGCGGCGTCTCGCTCGACCTGTCGCGTCGTGAAGACATTGAAGCCGCCTACGCGCTCGCGCTCGAACACGGCAGCGAAGTGATCGTCGAGCGCTTCATCCGAGGCAACGAGCACCGCCTGTTGGTCGTCGGCGACAAGGTCGTCGCGGTTGCGCGCGGCGAGGAGGCGTGGGTCACCGGCGACGGTAAATCCACGATCCTCGAACTGATCGATTCACAACTGAATACCGATCCGCGTCGCGGCCTCACCGAAGAGTTCCCACTCAACAAGATCATTGTCGCGAACGATGCCGCAATCCAGCTCGATCTGACACGTCAGGGTTTTACGCCCGATTCGGTGCCGGCTGAAGGCAAGCGCGTGCTGATCCAGCGTAACGGCAATGTCGCCTTCGACTGCACCGACGAGCTGCATCCGGAATTCGCCGAAGTCGTCGCGCTGGCGGCCCGCGTCGTTGGCCTCGACATCGCCGGCGTCGATCTTGTCGCGGAAGACATCTCGCGCCCACTCAGCGGGCAGGATGCCGCCGTGGTCGAAGTCAATGCTGGCCCAGGCCTGCTGATGCACCTGAAACCGGCCCAGGGCCAGCCTCGCCCGGTCGGCGTTGCGATTGTCGACCACTTGTTCAGCCCATCCGATTCGGGCCGTGTGCCGCTGATCGGTGTGACCGGCCGTCAGGGCACAACGCAGATCGCGCGCCCTGGCCGATGTGGCTCC
>JAJZLD010000399.1 GCA_021803785.1 Pseudomonadota bacterium
GTGCTTCGCTCACGCTCTTTGCCGTGCGTGCGCCGAAGAGTGGCCTCGGCGGCCGCTTCGCGCTGCTGTCGCGCGAAACCCTGCTCTTGTGCAACAACGTACTGCTGGTCGTTGCTGCCGCGTGCGTGTTGCTGGGTACGCTCTACCCGCTCGCGATCGACGCGCTGGGTCTGGGCAAGCTCTCGGTCGGCCCGCCCTACTTCAACTCGGTCTTCGTGCCGGTGGTACTGCCCATCTTCCTGCTTGCCGCGGTCGGGCCCCTGCTGCGCTGGAAAGAATCAGCGCTGAAAGATCTGCTGCCGCATCTGCGTAACCCCGCACTGTTCGGCGTGGCAGGCGCGATTGCGCTGCCAATGCTGGCCGGTAAATGGACCCTCGGTGCTGCAATCGGCAGCTTTTGTGCGCTGTGGCTGGCCGCATCGATGCTGCTGCAGTTGCGCAGCCGCCTGCGCACCGGTCGCCCGCCAGCGGCCTACTGGGGCATGCAGATCGCGCACTTCGGCCTGGCGATCAGCATCCTTGGCGTGGCATTCGTGAAACACTATGAAGCCGAGCGCGATGTGCGCATGGCACCGGGCGACACGACGGTCGTCGGCGGCCACAGCTTTAAGCTGATCGGTGTGAGCGAACGCCAGGGCCCCAACTACGTCGCGATGGTCGGCGAAGTCGAACTGTCACGCGATGGCAAGTTCATCCGCACACTGCGGCCGGAAAAGCGTCAGTACAGCACCTCCGGCATGCCGATGACGGAAACCGCAATCGACACGGGTCTGTTCCGCGATCTTTACGTCTCGCTCGGCGAACCGCTCGATGGCGGCGCCTGGGCGGTGCGGGTGTACTACAAGCCGCTGGTGGACTGGATCTGGGGCGGAGCGCTGCTGATGGCGCTGGGTGGCATTCTGGCCGCCAGCGATCGTCGATACCGCCTGCGCAAACGCGAGGCGCTGGCCACTGAAGGAGCCCGCGCATGAAACGCGTGCTGCTGATTCCGATCGCACTCTTCGTGGTGCTGCTGGGCTTCCTGGCCGTTGGTCTGAACAAGGACCCGCACAGCATCCCCTCGCCCTTGATCGACAAGCCCGCCCCCGCCTTCCGGCTGCCGCAGCTCGGCGCCGAGGGCACGGCCTTCAGCCCGGAAGACATGCGCGGCAAGGTGTGGATCCTCAACGTCTGGGCTTCGTGGTGCGTGTCCTGCCGCGACGAGCACCCAATACTGGTTGCATTCTCCCGCACGAACACCGTCCCCCTGGTGGGCCTCGACTACAAGGACAAGCCGGAGGACGCGAAGCGCTGGCTCGCGAGCTTCGGCAACCCTTACCAGATCGTCGCCGTGGATGCCGATGGTCGCGTCGGCATCGACTATGGCGTGTATGGCGTACCCGAAACCTACGTCATCGATCGCAAGGGCGTGATCCGCTACAAGCAGATCGGCCCCGTCACTCAGGAAGTCCTGGACCAGACCATCCTGCCCCTGATCCGGAAGCTCTCGACATGAAGCTCCTGACCCTGATGTGCGCAGCACTCTGTCTCGCTGGCAGCGTGCTCGCCGGCGAAGCTCGCCCGCTCGCGGAAGACCCGGTGGTCGAACAGCGCATGATCGCAATCAGCGAAGAGCTGCGCTGCCTCGTCTGCCAAAACGAATCGCTCGCCGGACTCGCACGCCGAGCTGGCCGAAGATTTGCGCCGCGAAATCCGCACCATGATCCGTGCCGGCAAATCCGACACTGAGATCATGGATTTTCTCGTCGCACGTTACGGCGATTTCGTGCGCTATCGCCCACCGCTCAAAGCCACCACCGTGCTCCTGTGGGGCGGCCCTTTCGTGCTGCTCTTGGGCGGCATTGCCGGCCTGTTGATGCACTTGCGGCAACGTAACGCCCAAACCGACGCACCCCTCGACGAAGCGGAACGCCGCCGCGTCGCCGCGCTGCTTGCCGACGCTGACAAACGAAACGTCTCTCAATGACCACCTTCATCATCGCCGCAACCCTGATCGCCCTCTTCGCCCTCGCACTGATTGCGCGCCCGTTCATCTTCAGCCGCAAGCAGCACGACGAAGTCAGCATGGCGCGCCTCAACGCCCGCATCCTGCGCGACGAGATCGCCACCCTTGAGCGCGAGCGCGATCGTGGCGCCCTCACTGCCGCCGAATTCGACGCAGCACGCGAAGACATTTACCGCCGCCTGCTCGAAGAAGGCGACACTGCCGCGCCGGTGCAGCGCGCCAGCCGCCCTTGGCTGACCTTGGGCCCGATTGCCCTGATGCTGCCGTTGCTGGCCGTGGTGTTGTACCTGCAACTCGGCACACCGGCGGCCGTCACCGGCAACCCGCATGCGGCCGCAGCACCGAACGGCATGCCCGACATCAACAAGATGGTCGAGCGCCTTGCCGCCAAGCTCGAAGCCAACCCGGACAACCCCACCGGCTGGGCGATGCTGGGTCGCTCGTACAAGGTCATGAATCGCTTTGCGGATGCCGCAGCCGCGTTCGAGCGAATCGGCCCGGCGCTGGAACAGAATGCCGACTGGCTCGCCGAATACGCCGATGTGCTCGCCATGAATGCCGGCGGCAAGCTGGAAGGCAAGCCCGAAGCGCTGGTCAAGCAAGCACTTCAGGTCGATCCGGACAACCTGCTCGCTTTGATGCTGGCCGGCTCCGGCGCCGCGGGTCGTCA
>JAJZLD010000400.1 GCA_021803785.1 Pseudomonadota bacterium
ACGGTGACTTTGCGTCCGTGCCGGTACGCGGCGGCCGTCAGGCGACAGGCCGCCGAAAGCTTGTCCGGCGCGTTGTGGAAGAAACGGACTTCGGTCACTGTGCGGGCGACCTCATCAGGCGCCTGCGCGCTTGATCAGGAACTGTGTCAGCAGCGGCACCGGGCGGCCAGTGGAACCCTTGTCGGCGCCGGACTTCCATGCAGTGCCGGCGATGTCGAGGTGTGCCCACTTGTAGGCCTTCGTGAAGCGCGACAGGAAGCATGCTGCGGTGATGGTGCCGCCAGCTCGGCCGCCGATGTTTGCCATGTCCGCAAAGTTGCTCTTCAACTGCTCCTGATACTCGTCGAACAGTGGCAACTGCCAGGCGCGATCGCCCGCTGTAAGGCCCGCCTCCAGGAGCTCGTGTGCGAGTTCATCGTCGTTGGCAAGCAGACCCGTCGTGTGGTTGCCTAGGGCAATCACGCAGGCGCCGGTCAATGTGGCGATGTCGATCACGCACTCGGGCTCGAAGCGTTCGGCGTAGGTCAGCGCGTCGCACAGGATCAGGCGGCCTTCAGCATCGGTGTTGAGGATCTCGATCGTCTGGCCCGACATCGAGGTGACGACATCGCCCGGCTTTACCGCCGAGCCGCCCGGCATGTTCTCGGTGCTCGGGATCAGCCCGACCACGTTAAGAGGAAGTTCGAGTTCGGCTAGCGCGCGGAAGGTGCCCAGTACCGATGCGCCGCCGCACATGTCGTACTTCATTTCGTCCATGCCCTCGCCCGGCTTGAGCGAAATACCGCCGGAATCGAAGGTCAGACCCTTGCCGACCAGCACGATCGGCTTGGTCTTCTTGCTCTTGGCGCCGTGGTACTGCATCACGATGAAGCGAGCCGGTTCGTGCGAGCCTTTGGTGACTGATAGGAAGGAGCCCATGCCCAGCTTTTCGATGCCAGCATTGTCGAAGATTTCCACCTTGATGGACTTGAACTCTTTCGCGAGATTCTTTGCCGTGTCGGCAAGGTGCGTGGGCGTGCAGATGTTGCCGGGCAGATTGCCCAAGTCGCGTGCCAGCGCCATGCCGGCTGCGGTTGCGCTGCCCTGGGCTGCGCCGCGCGTAGTTTCTGCGCTCGGCTTTGCCGCGAAGGCGAGGGTGATCTTGCTGACCCCGCGACTGTCGTCATCCTTTTTCGCGCGCGGCGCGTCGTATTTGTAGGTGGCGTCGCGAAGAATCTGCGTCGCTTGAGCTGCAAGCCACTTGGCATCGCGCCCCTTGACGTCTACGTCAGCAAGCGTGACGACGGCGTCGACGGCTTTCAGGCTTGCAAGGGCCTTAGCGGCGGCAGTCAATGCGCTGCGATAGGCCTTTTCGTTGAATTCGTCTTCCTTGCCGTAGCTCACCAGCAGTACGCGTTCTGCCTGAACACCAGGCAGGTGGTGCAGCATCAATGTTGCCCCCGCTTTGGCGTCGAGATCGCCGCGAGCGATGAGTTTGGCTAGGGCCCCGGCACTGGCTTCGTCGAGTCGTGTGGCGATGGTGCCGAGGGTCTTCCCGGCGAATACTCCGACCACGAGGCACGCGCATTTCTGCTTTTCCGGGGTTACGGATTTCGTGCTAAATTCCATCAATTGCTCCTGGCAATGGACGCTTGCGCGTAGAGCGGACGATTATCCCGTGTCCCTCCAGCGCCGTCAAAACCGCACCGGCGCTTACTCGAATGGTCTTTCAGCGCGCAGCCATGCGCGAATTCGCCGCCAATGCGGTGGCGATTTTCGTTGCACTGTTTTTCATCCTGCTCACCGTGATCCTGATCCGCCTGCTCGGCCAGGCTGCAGGCGGTCGGCTGCCGCCTGACGCGGTGCTGTCGTTGATCGGCTTTACTGCACTCAATCACCTGGGCACTTTGCTTTCGCTGACGCTCTTCATCTCGGTGCTGATGTCGCTGACGCGTGTCTATCGCGACTCCGAGATGGTGGTCTGGTTTGCGAGTGGGGTGCCGCTGTCGGCCTGGATCAGTCCGGTGCTCAAGTTTTCGTTGCCAATCGTTGCAGTCATTGCGGTGCTTTCCGGCTACCTGTCACCGTGGGCACAGGGGCGGGCGCAGGCATATCGCAAGCAGCTTGAGGCGCGCGACGACGTATCGAGCGTGTCTCCGGGAACGTTCCGCGAGGACACTGGTGGCCGGCGCGTTTTCTTCGTCGAATCGGTTGCGGAGAACGATGCCGAAGTTAAAAACGTATTCGTGTCGATGCCTCTGGCGGATCGCCTGCGGATCGTCGTGGCTTCGCAAGGGTCGGTTGAAGTTCAACCGAATGGCGATCGTTTCGCGGTGCTGAAGGATGGCCGTCGCTACGACGGGCGGCCCGGAACGCCAGAATTCAGCGTTACGCGTTTCGATACATACGCAATTCGGATCGAGGCGAAAGAGGTCGGAGTTCTCGAGATCACTCCGCGCATCACGCCAACCCCGCAGTTGATTGCGGTGCCGACACCGCAGAATCGCGGTGAACTGTCGTGGCGGCTTGGCTTGCCGCTCGCTGCGTTGGTGCTGACGTTGATCGCCGTGCCGCTCTCGTTCGTGAATCCGCGTGCGGGGCGGGCGGTCAACTTGCTCTTCGCGGTCTTCGTGTTTTCCACCTACATCAGTCTGTTGCAGGTCATGCAGGCATGGATAGGGCAGGGCAA
>JAJZLD010000401.1 GCA_021803785.1 Pseudomonadota bacterium
ACCTGTTCGGCTGGTTTCATCCGATCTGCTTGGTAGTCGGAGGTTCACACCGGCAGTGAAAGACCAGTTCACGTTGATTACGAAACGTGCGTTCGAACAATTGGTGGGCGAGCGCATCAACGAACGCTTAAAGGGAGCTATGGCCCCAGAGTCGATCTCCGTGCCTGATCCTGTTCCTGTGAGCACAGGTCAGGAGGCTACTTCTGCGGCAGCGTCCGCCCCCAATGGGGAGCCCACCATCGTTACTACTCCTGAAGAGGTTGAGGGGTTCCATATCGTTCGAGCAATTCTGCGAACGCTGGTGGCCTCCAAGCGAATTGTCATGAGAGACGCACAGAGCTATTGCGCCATCTTGCTTGATGACAACAATCGCAAACCGATCTGCCGTCTGAGGTTCAACAACACCCAAAAGTTGCGTTTGGGCGTCTTTAGCGAGAACAAGGAGGAGGAACTGCATTCACTTGAAACCGTGGATGACATCTACCTCTATGCGGAGCAGCTGAAAGCGACTGCCGCTACGTACTTAACGCCCGCAGGCGACTGAAGCAGGCTTCTCTTTACCTCGATGGCTATAGCGCAGTCGTGGGCGCCCGCGAACGCGGTTCAAGCCAGACGTGTTCCATTGATGCGTGGCGGGTTACGTCGTTGTTAACCCGCCACCCACTGGCCGATCAGACCACCTCATCCAAAAGAATCGCCACCGTCAGCAGGTGCGCACTGTTGAGGCACGTCGCCAGCGGCACATCATGCACATCACACACCCGCATCAGCGCGGCGATGTCGGGTTCGTGCGGCTGTGCGGTGAGCGGGTCGCGCAGGAAGATGACGAGGTCGATGCGGCCTTCGGCGACCATCGCGCCGATCTGCTGGTCGCCGCCGAGTGGGCCGCTGAGCAGGCCGTGTACCGGTAGGCCGGTTTCTTCACGGATGCGGCGGCTGGTGGTGCCGGTGCCGAGCAATTTGCAGCGCTCCAGCCGGTCGCGGTGGGTCTTTGCGAAGGCGACCATCTGGTCTTTTTTGCCATCGTGGGCAATCAGGGCGACTGTTTTCATTACGCGTTGCCTCATTTCTTGTTAGTGGGTGGTCAGCCGACGCGAACATCGTTCCACGCTGCGCCAGTAAGGGTGGCGAGCTGCGCGGGGGCGAGGGGGAACACGGAGAAAGGCGTGCCGGCAGCCGCCCAGACCGTGGTGAAGCGTTGCAGATCAGTGTCGAGCAGCAGGCGCACGGGCTGCGCGTGGCCCAGTGGTGCGACGCCGCCGATGGCATAGCCGGTGGCGCTGCGTACGAAATCGGCATCGGCACGTTTGAGTTTTTCGCCGACCAGCGCGGCGACCTTTTCTTCGCTGACGCGGTTGTCGCCGCTGGCGACCACGACGATGGCCTGCCCGCTATCGGCGCCGCGAAAGACGATGGACTTGGCGATCTCGGCGACGCTGCAACCAATCGCGGCGGCGGCTTCGGCCGAGGTGCGGGTGGGCTGGTCGAACTCGACGACTTTCACGTCGAGCCCTGTGTCGTGCAGCAGTTGCTGGGTGCGCAGGGCGGTGGGGTGGCTGGCGGGTTTCATCTTTGCGGCGGGAAAGAGTCCGACCGGAACCGGAATCAAAAAGGGCCACGCGTCCGGCGTGGCCCTGGGTGCTTAGCGCTTGAGTTGCGAGAGGTCGCGGACCGCGCCGGTATCGGCGCTGGTGGTCATCGCGGCGTAGGCGAGCAATGCCTGCGAGACGGCTCGCACGCGCGAGGCTGGCTTCCATGCCTTGTCGCCACGGGCTTCCATCGCGGCCCGGCGACGTACCAGTTCTTCATCGCTCACCGCCAGGTGGATACGGCGGTTCGGGATGTCGATCTCGATCGTGTCGCCGTCCTGCACGAGGCCGATTGCGCCGCCCATCGCGGCTTCCGGCGATGTGTGCCCGATCGACAGGCCGGATGTGCCGCCGGAGAAACGGCCATCAGTGAGCAGCGCGCACTGCTTGCCGAGCCCGCGGCTCTTCAGGTAGCTGGTCGGATAGAGCATCTCCTGCATGCCCGGGCCGCCCTTGGGGCCTTCGTAGCGGATCACGACGACATGGCCGGCCTGCACCTTTTCGGAGAGGATGCCTTCGACGGCGTCTTCCTGGCTTTCGAACACGATGGCCTTGCCGGTGAACTTCCAGATCGATTCATCGACACCGGCGGTCTTTACGATGCAGCCCTTTTCCGCGATGTTGCCGGTCAGCACGGCAAGGCCGCCGTCCTTCGAGTAGGCGTGCTCGACATCCCGGATGCAGCCAGCGGTGCGGTCCAGATCCAGTTCCGGGAAGCGATTGTCCTGGCTGAAGGCAACCTGGGTCGGCACGCCGCCTGGTGCTGCAAGGTAGAAGTTGAAGACATCCTGGCTGTGGGCGTGCATCACGTCCCAGGTATCCAGAGCGCCACCCAGCGTCTTGCTATGCACCGTGTGGCATTCGCGGTTCAGCAGGCCACCGCGCGCGAGTTCGCCGAGGATGCCCATCACGCCGCCGGCGCGGTGCACGTCTTCGATGTGGTACTTGTCGGTCATCGGGGCGACCTTGCACAGGCAAGGCACCTTGCGCGAGATGCGGTCGATGTCCTTCATCTTGAAGTCGACCTGCGCTTCGCGTGCGAGCATCCACCAGACGCAGTAC
>JAJZLD010000402.1 GCA_021803785.1 Pseudomonadota bacterium
TCCGAGCCGGCGTCGTCCGGGAACAGCGCCAGGCCGGCACTGGCGCCGACCCGCAGCACCTTGTCGTGGTGACGGATCGGCCGCGAGATGCGAAGCACCAGGTCGCGCGCGCGGCGTACGGCATACACCGGGTCGTCGACTTCGCCGATGATCACGACGAACTCGTCACCGCCCATGCGGCAGACCGTGTCTTCGCTGCGCAATGCGCTCTTCATGCGCTTGCTCACGCGCCGCAGCACCACGTCGCCGATCGCATGGCCGTAGGTGTCATTGACCGGCTTGAAGCCATCAAGGTCGATCACGACCACCGCCGCATGGCAGCGCCGCCGGCGCGCACGCAGCACGGCCTGTTCCAGCCGGTCCTGAAGTAAGCGGCGGTTTGGCAGGCCGGTCAGCGGATCGCGGTTGGCCTTGGCCTCCAGCGATGAGATCCGCGCATGGCCCTGGTGCGACAGATGCCGCATCACGCGGATCAGCACCAGGCCGAACAGTAGCGCCGCGATCAGCGCCGCCGCAACAGCCCACTGCACCCACTGCAAGGATTCCTGATGGCGCGCCTGACTCAGCGCCAGGCGGTCTTCGAGGGAAACCTTCATCGCGTCGATCCACGCATGGGCCGCCAGCAGCACATAGGTGTTGCCGACTTCGCCCGGCTGCATCGGGCCCGCTTGCGGATCCTGATCCAGGTTGATCGGCGGCTGGCGTTGCCGCATATCCAGCAGGGCGCCCAGCTTGGTCAGCCGCCTTTGCTGGGCGGCGTCGTCCGAGGACAACTGCAGGCAATCCGCCAGCAGGCGGGGCACGTTGGTGTCGTCATCCGGTGCCGCAACGGCCGGAATCGCGTTGGAGAGGATCGCCGAGCGCAGCGACTCCAATCGGTGCAGCACATGCGCCAGCCGTTCGCCTTCGCGCTGTGCGTCGATCATGCGCGAGGCAGCCCACGCCGCGACGACGCAGCACAGTAGCGCAAGCAGGCTGAGCGCAATCAGTTTGCGGCGCGACGGGGCATCGAGGATGTGTTTGACGGACATGCGCAGGTGGTTTGGATTTCCGCGCACCAGCGCGGCTTGACGCCTGCGTCACCCGATACGCAAGCGCGAATGTTAGCAGCGCCGCCTGGCGCTACAGCCGTAACGACCGCACGTCCGCGACGGGCGTGACAGAGACCTCAGCGGCAAGAATCAAAGCGGGGCGCTCAGCGCAGCAAGTGCTGCACCAGCCATAGCGCCAACAAGCCCGCGCCGATCGTCAGCGCTACGCTGCGGGTGTAAAGCGCCACCACGGCAGCAAGCAGCGCCGCGATGGGCCTTGGGCTCAATAGCGAGAAATCGACCACGCCCTCACGCACAAAGATCTCCGGCGCGATCAGCGCCGCCAGCACGGCCGGCGGCACGTAGCGCAGCAACGCCTGCAGCCGCGAGCCGAGGGCCAGCCGCTGGCCGCCGGCGATGAAGGAGAAGCGGATCAGGAAGGTCACCAGCCCGCAGGCGACCAAGGTAAGGATCAGCCCGATACCGTCACGCATGTTCAGCCCTCTGGTCGAAGCGCCGGCTGGCTGCGCCCGCCGCAATGCCGGCAACCGCTGCCGCGATGATCCACAGTTTGTGCGGCAGCCCCTGCGCAGCCAGGGCGACGACGCCGGCGACGAGCGCCGCCACGAGTTCGCTGCGGTGGTGGATGCCGGGCAGCAACAGCGCAATGAAGGTCAAAGCAATCGAGAAGTCGAGCGACCACGACGACGGAATCGCTGCGCCGAGCAATACGCCCGCCACGGTGGATAGCTGCCAGGAAGCCCACAAGATGAAGCCGGTGCCGAACAGAAACCAGTGCCGATTCGGCGTCGCGGGGCCATCGGCGAAACGGCGGATCGTCGGCGCATAGGCTTCGTCGGTCAGCAGGTAGGCGAGCAACACGCGCCAGCGCATCGGCAGTTCGCGCAAATACTGCGCAAGGCTAGCGCTGTACAGCGCATGGCGCAGATTCACCACGCCAACGGTAGCGGTGATCACCGGCCCCGGCACCTGCGCGCCCCAGAGTTGCGCGAACACCACTTGCGACGAGCCGCCGAACACGACTGACGACATCGCAACCACCGCCCATGCCGGCAGCCCGGCCGCCAGCCCGAGCACGCCAAAGATCAGGCCAAAGGGAACAACGCCCAACAGCAGCGGCAGTTCAGCCTTGACCCCGGCAAGGCACTCGGCCCACGCAGAAGCCGCCTCGGCGGAGGTACTCGAATCTGGAACAGCGGACACGACGCAGACTTTCTTCGGGCAGGAGGCGGGATTATCGCCGAGCCGCCACACCCATCGCGCACACCTGTTCGACACATGGCGTTGCTATGCTGCGCAGGCTTGCTATCACGCCTGCGGAGGGCACGATGTCGCACGTTGTTCAGATCCTGATTGCAGCCTCGGAAGGCGCCCCGATGTCGCCGATGCAGGAAGTTGAGGCCGTCGCCGGCTGCGGCCTGCGCGGCGATCGCTACTTTCGCCCCGGCGGCGACGCAGACCCCGCCGCGCAGATCACGCTGATCGAACATGAGTGCATTGAGGAGTTCGTTGCAGCGTCGGGGCTCGCCCTCTCGACCGATCAGCCGCGGCGCAACCTGATCACCCGCGACGTGCGGCTCAACGCACTGTGCGGCA
>JAJZLD010000403.1 GCA_021803785.1 Pseudomonadota bacterium
GGCTCTCTGCCCCATCGCCGACCGGCATGCACAGAATGCCCTCTACGTTGAAGGCCCGACGCGCAAACAGCCCGCAAACATGCGTCATCACCCCCGGATGATTGCGCACCGCCAACTCAAGCACGGCCTTCTTCTGCGCAGCGGCCACCGCCACGTTGTTCATTTCACTCATGGCTCACCCACCGATCATCTCGATATTTGCGGCCCCCGGAGGGACCATCGGGAAAACCTTCTGATTCACGTCGATCGAGCAGTGAATCAGCATCGGTCCTTTCGACGCCAGCGCCTCGGCCAGAGTCGCGCGCGGATGCGCACTGCGATCCAGATCCACGGCATCCAGCCCGAAGCCCTGCGCAATGCGGATGAAGTCGGTCGGCCGCTTGTAGTCCGCGGCAAAGATCCGCTTGCCGTAGAACATGTCTTGCTGCTGATGCACCAAGCCAAGTGACTGGTTGTTCATCAGGATGATCTTCACATCAACGCCCTCGTCCGCCGCGGTCGCCATTTCTTGAATGTTCATTTGCAGGCTTCCGTCGCCGGAGAAGCAGACAACTTTCCGCCCCGGCTCGGCGAGCGCCGCGCCGATCGCGGCCGGCAAGCCAAAACCCATCGTGCCAAGGCCGCCGGATGTCAGCCACTGCCGTGGCCTTCGGAAGGGGTAAGCCTGCGCCACCCACATCTGGTGCTGCCCGACGTCAGTCGTGATGATGGCCTCATCATCGAGGCAGGCCGCCACGGCACTGACAAGGCCGTAATGACTGCGCGGGTCGTCGAGCCCCGGCATTTGCAGCGGATGCGCTGAGCGCAGGCTATTCACCCGGGACAGCCATTTCTTGCGCAACTGAACCTGGACATGCGGCAAGAGGCGCTCCAGCACCGCCGCGACGTCGCCCTGGATGCCGATATGCGCCGTCTTGATCTTGTCGATCTCGGAGGCGTCGATATCAACGTGAATGATTTTGGCGTCAGGGCAGAACTGCGCCGCCTTGCCAATCGCCCGGTCGTCGAAGCGAGCGCCAACACAGATCAGCAAGTCCGCTTCCTGCAGCACATAGTTGGTATAGCGCGCGCCGTGCATGCCGAGCATGCCGAGCGACAATGGATGATCAACCGGCATTGCGCCCAGCGCCATCAGCGTCATCGTGGTTGGCAGGCCCGCCTGTTCAGCCAGTGTCGTAGCCAAGTGCGACGCGCCGGAGGCGATCACACCGCCGCCGAGATACAGCACAGGACGCTCGGCGCGGTTGATCATCTCTGCGGCCTGCAGCACCGCATCTTCACTCACCTCCGGCGGTCGGTCGAGCGTGCAAGCCGTGAGTGCCGGCGCATCAATGCGCTGCGTCTGCACATCCTTCGGTACATCCACCCACACTGGGCCCGGGCGCCCCGACTGTGCAATCCTGAACGCGTCGCTGATCACCTGAGGCAAGTCCTCGGCGCGCCGAACGAGGTAGTTGTGCTTCGTCACCGGAATCGACAGACCATAGGTATCGACTTCCTGAAACGCATCGGTGCCGATCATCGAGAGTGGCACTTGCCCGGTAATGCAGACCAAGGGAATTGAATCGAGCTTGGCGTCGGCGATTGCCGTGACAAAATTGGTCGCCCCCGGACCACTGGATGCGAGACAGACGCCTGGCTTACCCGTTGCGCGGGCCATGCCCTGTGCGATAAAGCCCGCACCCTGCTCATGCCTTGCAAGCACATGGCGAATGGTGCCGGCCGAAGCCAGCGCATCGTAGAGCGGCAGCGCCGCCCCGCCGGGAATACCGGCGATCGTATCGACACCATTAGCTTCGAGCAGACGGACCAGCAATTGTGCGCCAGTCATTTCCATGAGGTCTCTCCTGTGAGATGACCCGGCTGCCTGCTGACTGGGATTTGCGGTTCCGCAAAGAAAAAACCCCGCCAGCTGCACGCCGGCGGGGTTGAAATCCTGTTGACCCTAGGACCCCTGCTACGGCGCGCAAGCACCTACGCTTACTACGCGTACTACTACCGCTACAGCGGAAGCCGACAAGACGTCGAAGAAGTACGTAGAAGCGAGCATGGATCGGTTAAGCCAACGGAAACGGAACGACGCTTCAATTGCAGCACACAATTCCTGAAAGCTCAAGAGCCTCTTTGCGAAAAATCGTGCTGCGATCAGCGTCAAAGTAAGAAAAATTCCTACAAAAAATCAAACCACTACGCGCAATCAGCGAGGTCACGAAGCGCACGAAGATGTCGAAATGGCGTGATTTTCCATGCAATCTCAATGATATCGGCATTGCCAGAAATTCTCTGACAAAGCCGTGTGTTTTCACTGTCTTAAATCTACCTCAAACAGACTTCTTGGCTTCGTCGCGAAGTGCGCGCCGTAAGATCTTGCCAACGTTCGTCTTCGGCAACTCAGTCCGAAACTCAACCAACTTTGGCACTTTGTAGCCAGTCAACTTCTCGCGGCACTGGCGCGATCACGGCCTCGGCGGTAAGGTTCGGATCCTTCTTGACAACGAACACCTTGACAGCCTCCCCGGACTTTTCGTCCGGAACACCAATCGCCGCCACCTCCATCACCGCCGGGTGCGACGCAACAACATCTTCCACCTCGTTCGGATAGACGTTGAAGCCGGAAAGTAATGGACCTCACCGC
>JAJZLD010000059.1 GCA_021803785.1 Pseudomonadota bacterium
CACCGTCTGGATCAGGCTGTCGTGCTGCGTCGGCTCCAGCGCGCAGCGCAGGCGACGGATATGGACATCGACCGTACGCTCTTCGACGAACACATGGTCACCCCACACCTGGTCGAGCAGCTGTGCACGCGAGTGCACGCGCTCCGGATGCGTCATCAGGAAGTGCAACAGGCGGAATTCGGTAGGGCCCAGCGCCAGCGGCGTCGGCCCGGCGCTGACACGGTGAGTGGCCGGGTCAAGGCGCAAGCCGCCCAGCTCGACAGCGTCATCCGTCACCTGCGGTGCGCGGCGGCGCAGGAGTGCCTTGATGCGCGCGACCAGCTCGCGTGGCGAGAAGGGCTTAGTGATGTAGTCATCGGCACCGATCTCGAGCCCGGCAATCTTGTCCGACTCGTCGGAGCGCGCGGTCAGCATGATGATCGGAATCGACCGCGTACGCTCCTCGGCGCGCAGGCGCTTGGCCAGCTCGATGCCGGAGATGCCGGGCAGCATCCAGTCGAGCAGAACGAGATCGGGCAAGGCATCGCGTACGATGCGCTGGGCGGTCTCGGCATCTGCGGCACGCACCACGGTATGGCCGGCGCGGGCAAGGTTGGCTGCGATCAGTTCTTGGATCGCGGGCTCGTCTTCAACAAGCAGGATGTTGGCTGGCATGGTCTGACTCCGGTCGCCTCGGGGTAGAGGGTTCGGCGACGAGTCTATTGCGTTCACTTGAACGATTTATGACACGTCACGTTATTGAAACACAGCCGTCGCCGTGCTGACGTCCCGGCGACACATGACGCCCGGGCGACAGACAGCACCGCAGCCCGGTCGCAGCATGGCGTTGCGCGATCCCGCGCTCCTCTCGGTGTCGTCCGATGACCGAACACTTCGATGCGCTGGAAACCCGCGCGCCCGCCGACCGTGAGGCTGCGCTGATGGCCCGGCTGCCGGCACAGATCGCGCTGGCGCAAACTCACGCAGAGGCCTTCGCCGATAGCTTTCGCGGCATCGATGCAGCCGCGATACGCTCGCGCGAGGCACTGGCCACATTACCAGTAGTGCGAAAAGCCGACCTGCTGACGCGGCAACAGCAACACCCGCCCTTCGGCGGCTTTGCCACGGTGGGTTGGGGCCCCGATTGCGCGCGCGTCTTCGCCTCGCCGGGCCCGATCCATGAGCCTGAGGCGCCACGGCGCGACTACTGGCGCATGGCGCGCGCGCTTTACGCGGCCGGCTTCCGGCACGGCATGCTGGTCCACAACAGCTTTTCCTATCACTTCACACCGGCCGGCTCGATGCTCGAATCCGGCGCGCAGGCACTCGGGTGTACCGTTTTCCCTGCGGGCACCGGACAGACCGAATTGCAGTTGCAGGCGATCGCCGCGCTGCGCCCCGACGCCTATGTCGGCACGCCATCATTCCTGCGCATCCTGCTCGAGCGCGCTGCCGAGAGCGGGCTCGCATTCGACAGCCTGCGTCATGCGGCGGTATCCGGCGAGGCTTTTCCCGAGACGCTGCGCGAAGCGCTTGCCGCACAGGGCATTGCCGCCTACCAGGTATATGCGACAGCGGATCTCGGCGTGATTGCCTATGAAACCGCGGCACGTGACGGGCTCGTCGTCGACGAGGACATCATCGTTGAAATCGTGCGACCGGGCAGCGGCGACCCGGTACCCGAAGGTGAGGTCGGTGAGGTGGTGGTAACCAGCTTCAACCCGACCTATCCGCTGATTCGCTACGGCACTGGTGATCTATCGCGGGTGCTGCCGGGCCCGAGCCCGTGTGGGCGCACGAATACGCGACTGGCTGGCTGGTTGGGGCGTGCTGACCAGGCGGCGAAAGTACGCGGCATGTTCGTTCATCCTGGCCAGATTGCGGCAATCGTAAGGCGTTTCAGCGAGGTCAGCCGCGCCCGACTGGTAGTCGACAACCCCGACGGCAAAGACCGGATGGTGCTGCACTGTGAGACCCCTGAGCATGGCGGCAACCTTGAAGCCTCGCTCACCGATGCGTTGAGGGAAGTCACCAAATTGCGGGCCGAGGTACGCCTGCTTGCACCCGGCGCCCTGCCCAACGACGGCAAACTGATCGAGGATCTGCGGCGCTACGACTGAACCCGCCGCGCCCACCAAAATGGCGGGCTCAGGTCGGCAGCTTGCGCGGCTTGTGCTTGGCCTTCGCGAACACGCGATCGAACAACCAGTTCGGCGCAATCGCGAGAAGCCGAGCGACGATGCCCATCTGCCACGGGATGACGGTGTAGCTGGTCCCGCGTTCGATGGCCCGCGCAAAACGCCGCGCGGCGACATCCGCATCGAGAATGAAAGGCATCTTGTACGGATTGACCGCGGTGAGGGGGGTGCGGATGTAGCCCGGCGCGATCGTCACGACCTGCACACCACTGGCGCGCATCTCGACGCGCAAGGCTTCAAGGTACTTCACGGCTGCCGCCTTCGAGGCGCTGTAGGCGCTGCCACCCGGCAAGCCACGCACGCCAGCGACCGAAGCAATGCCGACCAGCCGGCCGACGCCGCGTTCGCGCATCGCTGCAACAAAAGGATGAAAGGTGGCGAACAGGCCGAGCACATTGGTGCGCAGCACCGCGTCGAACACCTGCAAGTCCTCGGCGTGTTCGGTCAGCACGCCGACCGAGATGCCCGCATTGGCAATCACCACATCAGGCAAACCATGGCGCGCAATGAAGGCGTCGGCCGCGGCCTTCATCGCCGGCAAATCGGCCACGTCGGCCGAGAGAGCCATATGGCCTTCGCCCGGCAGTGATTCGACGAGCGCTGCGAGTTTGTCCGCACGGCGCGCCACCAGCCCGAGCACGGCACCCTGCGCGGCGTAGTGCCGCGCGAGCGCCTCGCCGATGCCGCTCGACGCGCCGGTCAGGAAGACCCGCTGCCGTGCGCTGTGGCTCACTTGCGTCCGCGCTCGCCGCGGGTGCGCACGATCAACTGATTAACGACCGCGAGCGTGCCTTCGAGCGAGTTGGTCATGCTCGGTGCGGTCACGTACTTGCCGTCGACCGCCAAGGTCGGCACGCCCTGGACCTGGTAGGCGGCCGCGACCTGCGTGGCGCGCTGCAACTTGCTGGCCACCGAGAAGGAGCGGAAGTTCTCGTTGAACTTGGCGACGTTGACGCCGTTCTTCTGCAGCCAGGCGTTGCGGTTCGCCTCGTCCTCGAGGTTCACACGGTCGTTGTGGATCGCCGAGAAGGTCGGCAGCGACATGCGCTCGGTCTCGCCCATCAGTTCGTAGGTCAGGTACATCTTCGCCAGCACCGTCCACGCGTCACGATTGAACGTGATCGGAATACGGCGGAACTGCACATCCTTGGGCAGCTGCTTGAGCCAGGCCTCAACCACCGGCTCAAGCTCGTAGCAATGCGGGCAACCGTAGGAGAAGAACTCCAGCACCTCGATGCGATCGCCGCTCTCGGTCGGCCGCGGCGGGTTGATCACGCGGAAGTCCTTGCCAGCCTGCAGCGCCTTCTGCGCAAAGGCGCGCGAAGACGTTGCAGCAAGCGTGGCTAGCGAAACGATCTGCTTGAAGAGGTCGCGACGATTCATGCGTTGGGGCTCCGATAATGGGTTCAGTGACCCGACTGCGTGGCGGCAGGGGTCGATGCTTTGACCTTGACCACGTTCGATTCGATCCCGGCCTGCGCCAATTGCGCACGCGCAGCGTTCATGTCTTCCGGCTTGGCGTAGGGGCCAATGCGCACTCGGTGCAGTGTGCCCTTGTCACCCGCCTCGATGCGCTGAACACTCGCCTCAACGCCCATCAGGGCGAGGCGAGCCTTCAGGTTGTCGACCTCGGATGGGTCGGCAAAGGCGCCAAGCTGAAGATAGAAGCGATCGGCCGACTCGGCTTGCGCGGCCGGTTTGGCGTTCTGGGCCGGCGGCAGCGCCGCCTGATCGCCCTTCGGCAGGATGTCGTAGAAGTCGAATTTCTTGTCGCCATCGGGCGCCGACTGTGCAGCAGGCTGTGCCGGGGCTGCGGTGGCGGCCTGCTCCGCCGGCTTCTCGACCGGCTTGTCGCCGGGCTTGCCGGGCAGGGCGATCGGTGCACCACCAATACTTTGTGCCGCCTCGGGATTGCCTCCGGCCTTCTGGAAGTCGTACGGCCGAGAGAAGTACCAGGCAAGCGCGGCTGCAATCAACACGCCGATGATGAGACCGACAAAGACGCCGATCAGGGTACTGCCCTGGCTACTGTTGCGCGCGGGCTGGGGACGCGGTTTCTGGGCGCGGCTCATCGTAAATGCACGGTTGACGGATAACGCGCAAGTATAGCCTGCCGCCCGCCGCGTTGCGGTGTGGCGCCCGCGGCTTTGTCCGGCGTGGCTTTGCCGGTAGAGTCTCGGCTTTGCCCGACGGCGGCTCGTGCCTCGGGCCGAACCCCGCTTTTCCATCAGAAGAATCGCCCGTGCGCCTGTTCCGCCTGATCAAGATCGTGCATGTGAGCCTGCGTTTCGGGCTCGACCGGATCGTCCTCGACAGCACCTCCGAGCGTTTGTCCGCCTGGGCCGGCCGACTGTTCTTCTGGCGCGATCTGTCCGCCCCGCGTGCGGTGCGGCTGCGCGAAGCACTTGAATCACTCGGGCCGATCTTCGTCAAGTTCGGCCAGGTGCTGTCCACCCGGCGCGATCTGATCCCGCCTGACATCGCCGACGAGCTGGCAAAACTGCAGGACCGCGTCCCCCCCTTCCCGACCGAGCAGGCGCTGGCCGTGATCGAGGCCGAATACGGCCGATCGGTCGATCAAGTGTTCAAGCGCTTCGATCGCAAGCCGATCGCATCCGCCTCGATCGCGCAGGTGCACTTCGCCGAGCTGCATGACGGCACGGAAGTCGCGCTCAAGGTGGTGCGTCCAGGCATCGAACGCGTGATCGAGCATGACCTCGGGCTGCTCGAAGCCGCCGCCTACCTGATCGAGCGCGTGTGGGTGGACGGCCGGCGGCTCAAGCCACGCGAAGTGGTCGCCGAATTCGCCAAGCATCTGCGTGACGAGCTCAACCTGATGCGCGAAGCCGCCAATTGTTCGCAGCTGCGGCGCAACTTCAAGGGTTCGCCGCTGCTGGTGGTGCCGGAGGTGTATTGGGACTACTGCTCGTCGCGCGTGATGGTGATGCAGCGCATGGTGGGCACGCCGATTTCACAGCTGGAGCGTCTGCGCGAGCAGGGCGTCAATCTGCCGGCCCTGTCGCGCGCCGGCGTCGAGATCTTCTTCACCCAGGTGTTTCGCGACGGCTTCTTTCACGCCGACATGCACCCGGGCAACATCTTCGTCTCGGCGACCGGCAAGTACATCGCACTCGACTTCGGCATCATGGGCACGCTGGAAGAGCGCGATAAACAATACCTCGCGCAGAACTTCATTGCGTTCTTCCGGCGCGACTACAAGCGCGTCGCGCAGGCGCATGTCGACGCGGGCTGGGTGCCGGCTGGCACACGGGTCGATGAATTCGAGAGCGCAATCCGCGCCGTCTGCGAACCGATCTTCGACAAGCCACTGAAGGACATCTCCTTCGGCAAGACCTTGCTGCGCCTATTTCAGACGGCCCGCCGCTTCCAGATGGAAGTTCAGCCGCAACTGGTGCTACTGCAGAAAACCCTGCTCAACATCGAAGGCCTGGGTCGCGAACTCGACCCCGAACTGGATCTTTGGAAGACCGCCAAGCCCTTCCTTGAACGCTGGATGAACGAGCAGATCGGCTGGCGCGCCTTTGTCCGCCATGTCGAGGAAGAAGCGCCAAGCTGGGCGGCGTACTTCCCGCAGCTACCTCGTCTGATGCACCACGCGTTGCAGTATGAGGACCGCGATGCGCTGCGCGAATCGCTGGCGGAAATCGAACGCCAACAAGCGCGCACCGCGAGCTGGCTGCGTGTTGTCGGATTTGCGGCCCTGGCGCTCGCGGCGATCGAACTGTGGCATCTCTGGCAGGGTTGAAATCCGGCCCCGGATCACACGAAAAAAGCGGTAAATCTTCAAGCGCATCAGGGCTATAATCGCGCCCGATCGATCGCGCCGGCGTCATCTGCGTATGCGTAATGCCGGCTCAGCTTGTCGAGTAGGGCCCCCGGTGCGCGCCGGGGGCTTTTTACTGGCCTCGCGTTCCCGCCTGGGTTCGCCGCATCCTCTCCCTGACCATGCTGCTGAGCTTTGTCATTGCCTACTGGCTGATCTCCATCGGAATCGGTCTCTACGCCGCGCTGCGAGTACACAACAGCCGCGACTATGCCGTCGCGGGCCGCAGCCTGCCAATGTACATCGTCACCGCGACAGTATTCGCAACCTGGTTCGGCTCCGAAACCGTGCTGGGCATTCCCGCCACCTTCCTCAACGAAGGCCTGCACGGCGTGGTGGCCGACCCATTCGGCTCCTCGCTTTGCCTGATCCTGGTCGGCCTGTTCTTCGCCAAGCCGCTTTACCGCCTGAACCTGCTGACGATCGGCGACTACTATCGCCAACGCTTTGGCCGCACGGTCGAGATCATCACGACGATCTGCATCGTGATCTCCTACCTGGGCTGGGTTGCAGCGCAGATCAAGGCGCTGGGCCTCGTCTTCAACGTGCTGTCCGACGGCGGCATCTCGCAAGACATGGGCATGGTGCTGGGGGCCGGTTCGGTGCTGATCTACACGCTGTTCGGCGGCATGTGGTCGGTGGCGATCACCGATTTCATCCAGATGATCGTGATCGTCATCGGCCTGCTCTTTATCGGCTGGGAAGTGTCGGATCAGGTCGGCGGCGTCGGCGTGGTGGTGAGCCACGCGCTGGAGCACGGCAAGTTCAACTTCCTGCCGGAGCCGACGATGTCGGCCATCGTGCCCTTCATGGCAGCGTGGATGACGATGATGCTGGGCTCGATTCCGCAGCAGGACGTCTTCCAGCGCGTGCAATCCTCGGCCAACGAGAAGATCGCTGTGCGCGCCTCGGTGCTGGGCGGTTCGCTGTACTTCGTTTTCGCCTTCGTGCCGATGTTCCTCGCCTACTCGGCGACCCTGATCGCACCCGATCTGGTGGCCAAGTACATCGACAGCGATTCGCAGCTGATTCTGCCGGAACTGGTGCTGCAGAAGGCACCGCTGTTCGCACAGATCATGTTCTTCGGCGCACTGCTGTCGGCGATCAAGAGCTGCGCCTCGGCGACGCTGCTGGCGCCGTCTGTCACCTTCTCGGAAAACCTGCTGCGTCCGCTGATCACCACCTGGCGCCCGAACCTGACCGACCACCAGTTCCTGCGGATCATGCAAGCCGTGGTGCTGGTGTTCACCGCGAGCGTCACCTATATCGCGATGAACTCGAAGCTGTCGATCTACGGCCTGGTCGAAAACGCCTATAAGGTCACCTTCGTAGCAGCCTTCGTGCCACTGGTCACCGGCCTCTATTGGAAACGGGCCACCAACCAGGGCGCGATCGGTTCGATGGTGCTGGGCCTGATGACCTGGCTCTCGCTCGAAGCGCTCGCCGCGATGCCGACACCGCCAGAGTGGATCGCGACCTGGCCGCCACAGTTCGTCGGCTTCCTCGTTGCGATCGGCGCGATGGTGCTGTTCTCGTTGTTGCCGCAGAAAATCAGCAACAGCGGAGTGCTGGTCGGTCACACAGGTCCGGTGGGCTACCACCCAGCGGCGGGCCACGGCCCGCACCACACCGGCGAGCCCGCAGCACACCCTCACCACGGTGCTGCACGTCCGCCGCACCCGCAGCCTTGAGCGCATTGTCACGCCAGCGCGGGGTCGCCACCCGAACGGGGGCGGCCCCTTTGTGCATTATTGGGGCGCCACGCGAGCCGTGCTAACGTTCTATGCAGGGCGCCACATCGGCGCAGGACACCGGCTTGCAATCCATCAATCAAAATCACTTTCCGCGCGATCTCGCCATCGCCGTCACCCTGCTGACGACGTATGCCTGTCTGCATCCGTTTTCCGGCTGGCATTCGATCGGCGTGGGGCCTTTCGACTTTCTCGTCGCACCCTGGCCCCGCTACTTCACCGGCCTTGATATCGGCTTGAACGTGCTCGGCTTTGCGCCGATCGGCTTCGCATGGAGTACGGCACTTTCCCGAGGCATGCCGCCGGGGCGGCGGGTGTTGATCGTGTGGATCGCCGCAACGCTGCTGAGCCTGACGATCGAGACGATCCAGAACTACTTGCCGACACGCGTTGCAAGCAACATCGACCTCTTCGCCAACAGTGCCGGCGGCCTGCTTGGCGCGATCCTCGCGCTGCGCTTCGGCCGCATCTTCGACGACAATGGTGCGCTCGCGCGCTGGCGCGAACGCCGCATCCTGCCCGGCCGCACCGGCGGGTTCGGCCTGCTGGTGGTCGGCCTGTGGTGGGTGTCGCTGCTTAACCCCAGCAGCTATCTGTTCGCAAACGGCGACCTGCGCAACCTGATCGACCTGACGCCCAGCTATGTGTTGAGCGGCCCCGGCTTCCTGCGCGTTGAGCTCGCGCTGACGGCGGCCAACGCGGTGGCGATTGGCTTGCTGGCGCGGCACGCGATGCGCTCGCCCTCGCTGCTGCTGGCCGCAACCGTGTTGCTCGCGGGCATCGGCGTGAAGACGCTCGCCAGCTCGCTCTTCCTGGTGCCCGCGCAGCCGTGGCACTGGGCGACCCCCGGCGGGCTGCGCGGGCTCGCAATTGGGGTCGCCTTGCTGGCGTTGTTCTGGCGGGCCAGTGTGCATACCCGGCATACGCTGATCGGCCTCGCGCTGATGACAGCCACCGCGCTCGTCAACCTCGCACCGGACAACCCCTACTGGGATGCCATGACGCGCATCCGGCAGCAAGGCCATGTGCTGAACTTCCACGGACTGACGGAACTCGTCGGCAGCTTCTGGCCCTTCTTCGCGCTCCTCTGGCTGAGCTTTGGCACTCGGCGTGCGGAGAGCGTGCGGTGAGCCAGTTCGCGGACACGCTGATCGCATGGCAGCGGGCGCACGGCCGTCACGATCTGCCTTGGCAAGCCAGCCGCGACGCTTATCGCGTGTGGCTATCCGAGATCATGTTGCAGCAGACGCAGGTGGATACGGTGATCCCGTACTACCAGCGTTTCCTGGCACGCTTTCCCGATCTGGCCTCACTCGCCGCCGCGCCGGTCGACGACGTGCTCGCGCTGTGGAGCGGGCTCGGGTACTACGCCCGTGCGCGCAACCTGCATGCTGCTGCGCAGCAGATCGTGCACGTGCACGGCGGCCGTTTTCCGCAATCGGCCCGCGCAATCGCAGCGCTGCCGGGCATCGGCCGCTCGACGGCCGCGGCGATCGCAGCGTTCTGCTTCGGCGAACGCGCAGCCATTCTTGACGGCAATGTGAAGCGGGTGCTCGCGCGCCACTTCGGCATCGAAGGCTTTCCTGGCATACGCGCGGTGGAGCAATCAATGTGGTCGCTCGCAGAATCTCTGCTGCCCGCGCAGGGCGTCGACACCTATACCCAATCATTGATGGATCTGGGCGCCACGGTCTGCACCCGCAACCGGCCACGCTGCGCGGATTGCCCGGTTACCGGCAGCTGTGTGGCGCGTCAGCAGGGCCGCCAAGCGGAACTGCCGACGCCACGCCCAACACGTGTTGTGCCGGAGCGCCAGAGTCGGGTGCTGATTGCCCGCAATGATGGCGCGGTGCTGTTGCAGAAGCGCCCGCCGCACGGCATCTGGGGTGGCCTTTACGCCTTGCCGGAGATCCCGGACGAGCTCGACGCAGAAGCCCATGCACTGACGCTCGGGCTGCGCGCAAACGGTGGCGCAACGCCCTTGCCACCGCTACGACATGCCTTCACGCATTTCCGGCTAACGCTAGCGCCCCAGCTACTCGAGGTGAGCGGCGAAGGCGTTCGCGACCCCGCCTGGCGCTGGGCGGCACCGCATGAATGGGACTCGCTGGGTTTGCCAACGCCGGTGCGACACCTGCTCGATAGCCTCTAGGATAACGGCAGCCACGTCCGTCCGACGGCCCCCGCCGGGGGGGCTGGGCGAGCGGTGCCGATACGTCCCCGGTGCGCGCGACGCCGTCAGGCGTCCTGCTTGAGCAGACCGCGTTGAACGAGGAACTGCTGGATGATCGTCAAGCGCATCAGCGGGTCGTCCAGCTCCAGCAGCTTCTGTTTGGCCTTGACCGGAATCGGCAGGATTTCGGTGTAGCGGTACCCCACCCATGCCGCGTCGTCGAAACGATGCGGCGCCGGAATCGCCTTTTCACCCGCGTCGGCGACCACCGCCTGCAACAAGGGCAGGGTATCGGCCAGCGTTTCGGGCGGCGCTTGCACCTGCGACTCCGGCAGCCACTCGACTACTGCCCTGAGCAAACCATCGGGCTGCGCGACGGCCTGCGCGATGCGGAACCGGCGCTCGCCGGTCACCACAATCTGCAGGATGCCGGGCTGATCCATGTTCCACTCGACGATGCGCGCGCTCGTGCCGACCTGGGCGGGCGTTGCTGGCGCGCCGGTTTCCTCGCCCTTTTCAATCAGGCAGACGCCGAAACTGCTGCCATCCCGAATGCACGCCTTGACCATATCCATGTAGCGCACCTCGAACACCTTGAGCGGCAATCGCGCTTCGGGAACAAGAACGGTGTGCAGGGGACACAGAGGCAGTTCGGCAGGCAGTTCGGGCATCGGATTGGTCTCGCGGGCCCGCGAAACGCGCGCCTAGTGAAGTGGCGGAAGTGTGCCATGTTTTCCTGCTCGCGCCTGACCAGGACGCACGCAATCTCTGTGCCATAATCGTTTTCAACGAATCGAGGAGACCCCATGGACGACAACAAGGCGAAAGCACTTCAGGCCGCGCTGGCCCAGATCGAAAAACAGTTTGGCAAGGGCTCCATCATGCGGATGGGCGATGGCGAGGTCGAATCGGACATTCAAGCGGTGTCGACCGGCTCCCTCGGGCTGGACATCGCGCTGGGCATCGGCGGCCTGCCGCGTGGCCGCGTGATCGAGATCTACGGCCCAGAATCGTCAGGCAAGACGACCCTCACGCTGCAGGTGATTGCCGAGATGCAAAAGATGGGTGGCGTGGCCGCCTTCATCGACGCCGAACACGCGCTCGACGTGTCCTACGCACAGAAGCTGGGCGTCAACATCGGCGACCTGCTGATCTCGCAACCGGATACCGGCGAGCAGGCCCTGGAGATCGCCGACATGCTGGTGCGTTCCGGCAGCGTCGATATCGTCGTGATCGACTCGGTCGCCGCGCTGACGCCGAAGGCCGAAATCGAGGGCGAGATGGGCGATCAACTGCCCGGCCTGCAGGCCCGCCTGATGTCGCAGGCGCTGCGCAAGCTGACCGGCAACATCAAACGCACCAACACCATGGTCATCTTCATCAACCAGATCCGCATGAAGATCGGCGTGATGTTCGGCAACCCCGAAACCACCACCGGCGGCAATGCGCTGAAGTTCTACGCCTCGGTGCGTCTGGACATCCGCCGCACCGGCACGATCAAGAAGGGCGACGAAGTCATCGGCTCGGAGACCAAAGTCAAAGTCGTGAAGAACAAAGTGGCGCCGCCATTTAAGGAAGCGCACTTCGATATCCTTTATGGCGAAGGGATCTCGCGCGAAGGCGAAATCATCGACATGGGTGTCGAACAACGCTTTGTCGACAAGTCCGGCGCGTGGTACGCATACAACGGCGAGAAGATCGGCCAAGGCAAGGACAACGCGCGGGAATTCCTGCGCTCACACCCGGAAACCGCACGCGAAATCGAGAACAAGATCCGCGTACAACTGGGCCTGCCTGAACTGCCGGCTGGGGAAGCCGCCGCGGCCTGAACCGACGAGGCACATTGGCGATGAGCGGCGACGAGCTGAAGGCCCGCGCGCTCCGAACGCTGGCGCAGCGCGAACACAGCCGGGCCGAGTTGGCGCGCAAGCTGGCCGCGCACGGTGAGCCGGACGCAGTCGAAGCGGTACTCGACCGGATGAGCGAACTAGGGCTGCTGTCCGACAGCCGCTTTGCCGAAAGTTACGTGCGCAGCCGTGCCGGCCGGCTCGGCCAGCGACGCATCCAGCATGAACTCGCGCAGCGCGGCGTGGATCCGGAAACGATCTCCGAAGCGCTGGCGAGTGAGTTGGGCGAGACAGAACTGGAGCGCGCCCGTGCAGTGTGGGCGCGCAAGTTCGGCAGTACGCCGGGTGATGCAAAGGAATGGGCGCGCCAGGCGCGCTTTCTAACCGCCCGCGGATTTTCCGCGGAGGTCGTGAGAAAAGTGTTGAAAGAGCCGTTCGATGAGTCTGCTTAAGGTAGGCGGTCTATCCAAGCGCTACAAGGCACGCACTGTCGTGCGCGATGTCGGCTTCGAAGTCGGCAGTGGTGAGGTGGTCGGCCTGCTCGGCCCCAACGGCGCCGGCAAGACAACCTGTTTCTACATGATCGTGGGTCTGGTGCGTGCCGACGGCGGCACGATCACCCTCGACGACAAGGAAATCACCCACCTGCCGATCCACAAGCGGGCGCCGATCTGGCCGCCTGGCAGGCG
>JAJZLD010000404.1 GCA_021803785.1 Pseudomonadota bacterium
TGATCGCGCGCCTGGGGTACGAAATCGAACTGACGGAGAAGCTCGTCGGCTTTGTCGGAGACGAGGTTTGTGCCGGAAACAAGCACTGTCCAGGGGCCTTTTTGGCGCCACGCGCGACTGCAGAAGGGCCCGCGTTCCAACTGCCATTGGCCGTTAGTCTTCCAGACGCGACGCGATTCGACGTCGTCGCGGGTGGCCAGCTCAAGCAGCTCGGGTTTGCTGAACACGCCCTTGAAATCTTTGAGCGCGCCACGTACCAGGAGCGGCTTGCGCTGCCAGTATTCGCGAAGAAATTCGTCGGCACTCAGGCCGCCAAGAAGAGTGGAGATCATTACGAGATTATAGCGACGACCGTTCGGAGGCCGGCTGGTACAATCCCGCCCCTTTTATGCATGGGCTTCAAGGGGCTTGCAAATGCCAGTCGCTAAGGTTGAATCGCTGGACCACGAAGGGCGTGGCGTGGCGCGCGTGGACGGCAAGGCGATCTTCATCGAAGGCGCATTGCCGGGTGAGCGGGTTGAGTACTCGAGTTACCGCAAGAAGCCAAAGTTCGAACTGGCGACGATGACTCGTTCGATTACGCAGAGCTCACAGCGCGTAAAGCCGCGCTGTGAGTTCTTCGGCGTGTGCGGCGGTTGCAGCATGCAGCATCTGGAGCCGAGTGCCCAGGTGGCGGCCAAGCAAAGGGTGCTTGAAGACAACCTCTGGCACCTTGCTCGGATACGTCCTGCAATTGTTTATCCTGCGGTTCAGGGGCCGACCTGGGGATACCGGTATCGTGCACGGCTAAGCGTGCGGCAGGTGCCGAGGCTCGGCGGCGTGCTGGTCGGATTCCATGAGAAGAAAAGCAGCTACATCGCGGACATGAGGTCCTGCGAGGTCCTGCCCCCGCAGATCGGCCACAAGTTGACACTATTGCGCGAACTGGTCGCGCAACTCTCAGCGCCGGATCGGATTCCTCAGATCGAAGTTGCGGTGACGCAGGATCGAACGGTGCTTGTGGTGCGCAACCTTGTGCCTTTGACGTCCTCCGACATTTCGGCCTTGTTGGCGTTTGGTGAGGTGCATGGATTCAGCATGTGGTCGCAGCCCGGCGGGCCAGATACTGCGCAGCCGCTCGCTAAGGGCGAGGGGTGCGAGTTGTTCTATACCTTGCCGGAATTTGGTTTGCGGCTTGCATTCCGCCCGACCGATTTCACACAGGTCAATGTCGAGATCAATCGCCTGTTGATTCGGCGCTCGATGCAGTTGCTTGATCCGCAGCCGGGCGAACGTATTGCGGATCTCTTTTGTGGTTTAGGCAACTTTAGCCTTCCGATTGCGCGCAAAGGGGCGCACGTTGTCGGTGTTGAAGGCAGCGCCGGATTGGTCTCGCGTGCTTGCGCGAACGCCGCGGCAAATGGCCTGTCCATGCTCAGCGAGTTCTCGGTGGCCAACCTCTTTGAGGCAACGCCGCAGAGCATTGCCGCGCTTGGGCGGCTGGACAAAATGCTCATCGATCCGCCCCGCGAGGGCGCGATTGCCGTGGTCAAGGCATTGGGCGACGACGCGCCGCGCCGCGTCGTTTACGTGTCGTGCAATCCGGCGTCGCTGGCGCGCGATGCGGCAGTGCTAGTTCACGAGAAGGGTTACCGACTACAAGGAGCTGGGGTGGCGAACATGTTCCCGCATACCTCGCATGTGGAGTCGATCGCCCTATTCGAGCGCGACTAAGAAAACGGGCGGCCGAGGCCGCCCGTCGCATTGACCGGCGACGTGATCAGTCGCGGTCGCCGCCGAAGATACCGAGCAACTGGAGCAGGCTGACGAATACGTTGTAGATGTCGAGGTAGATCGCCAGCGTGGCGGTTACGTAGTTCGTTTCGCCGCCGGTAACGATCCGGTTCACATCGTAAAGGATGTATGCCGAGAAGATGCCGAGGCAGGCGACCGCCATGGCGATCGACAGCGCCGGCAACTGCAGGAAGATGTTCGCCACGCCCGCGATCAGCGCGACGATCATGCCGACGAACAGGAACTTGCCCATGCCGGAGAGATCGCGCTTCGTTACCGTTGCAAGTCCTGCCATTGCGAAGAAGATCACGCCAGTGCCGCCTGCGGCCAACGCGATCAGGCTTGCGCCGTTGGAGAAGCCCAGCGTGTACTGCAGGCTTCGCGACAGCATCAGGCCCATGAAGAAGGTAAAGCCAAGCAGGAGCAGAACGCCCACGCTGCTGTTCTTGAACTTCTCGATCGCGAAGAAGAATCCGAAGGCGACCGCCATGAAGAGCATGAAGCCCAGCATCGGGCTGCCGGCAAAGAACGAGAAGCCGAGTTTTACGCCGATGAAGGCGCCGATGATCGTCGGTAGCATCGATATTGCAAGCAGCGCATACGTATTGCGCAGCACGCGGTTGCGCGATGATGCAGCAATGCCGCCAGATGCGTAGGTGTTCAGGGTCATTCAGATCCTCCGGTGTAATGTTGCAGTTGTGATTAAGACCGAGTGTGCGTCGAATGGTTCTGCGAGCCGCTCAGCGATCGATTCTTGGCTCACCGTGTTAAAATAGCAAATTGTGGATGGGTGGCAGAGTGGTTGAATGCACCGGTCTTGAAAACCGGCGGCCCTTCGCGGGGCTCGTGGGTTCGA
>JAJZLD010000405.1 GCA_021803785.1 Pseudomonadota bacterium
AAACGGGCTCTTTGCCGGCAGCCTGCGCGCTGGGCAGCGCGCCGCCGCCGTGATGAGTCTCGTGCAATCGGCACGCCTCAACGGGCATGACCCCTATGCCTATCTCAAGGATGTGCTGACACGCCTGCCGACTCAACCGGCCAGCCGCATCGGCGAACTATTGCCGCATCGCTGGCAGCCTGAGGGCTGATCGTACCCACCTCAGCCGCGTCAAGATGGGTTTGGCGGACGCTTACGCTGGAACGCCGCCGAGCGCTAAGCGCGCGGCCGCTCGGAATCCGCCGCGGTGGCTGGTGGGGCGTGCCATTGCGACTTTGGCGACAGGACGGGCTGTGCAGGCTGTTCGAAGAAGTGCGGCGACATGATCTGCACGCCGTATTCATTGAAACAGTCCTGGATCGAGGCATGCAGTGCCGAGAGCACCGGCACGCGTTGTTGCGCCTCGTGAATCTGGCAGAACAGCTCGTACTCCACATAGAAGTCGTTCAATGCGCGCTGATAGACCGTTGGGTCCGGGGTTTTGCGGATCGCTGGTACGCGCCGTGCGGCTTCGATCAGAAGCGCATGGACTTGCCGCCACGGGGCGTCGTAGCCGATGGTTACTTTGGTCGACAGCATCGTGCCTTGCGAGTCAGCGCAGCGGGAGTAGTTGTAGATCGCACTGCCGAGCAGAACTGCGTTCGGGATCGTGATTTCCTCATTGCGGATATTCACGATTTTGACCGACAGCGTGCTCAACTCGCGCACGACCCCCTCGATCTCTCCGATCTTCACGTAGTCGCCGATCCGCAGTGCGCGTGCATAGGTGAGCACCAGCCCCCCCATCAGCTGGCTCATAACGCCAGCCGAACCCAGCGTGAACAGGAAGCCCAGCAGCACACTGACGCCTTTGAAGACATCGGTGCTGGAACCTGGGATATACGGATAGGCGAGGGCGAAGGCGAACGCCCAGACACCGCCGACCACGATGCGCCGGGTGGCCGATGCGGTTTCCGGATGCACGCCGGGGAGGACGAGGTTACCCGACTGCGCCGCGTCGAAGATGCTGCGAACCATGCCAGCGACCGCTTGGGCAATCACGATGATGATTGCTACCGCGACCAGACCGGGCAGGGCGCCCAGCAAGGCGTCGCCAAAATGCCCGGTGTAGCGGAACAGGTAGTCGATCAGATGGTCGCCGAGCGGTTCCGTGATCGGGAATTGCTTGAGTACGAAGGTCAGCCAGACATCGACCAGCACCAGTGCCAGCGCGATGAGGATCACTTGCGCCACGCGCAACACAATACCGTAGGTGTAGCGGGCCCAGCCTACGCCAGCGGTCGGCGCGAGTTTGCGTTCGATGCGTTGTTGCACGCTTTCGGTGATACGCCGCTCGGCGCGCAGCAGGGCCCAGAGCAGGCCGATGGCGATTGCGGTGGCGAGTAGCGTGAGCAGCACGCCACGCACGACGCCCTTCACGTCTGCTTGCTCGTGATACGCGTCGAGAACCCGCTGCGCCGCTTCGGCCGCCTTCGCGGCGGTGGCCTCCAAAGTGAGTCCGGCGTCGGCTTCGAGGTCCGCGGGGACCAGCGCGAACAGGATCTGGTCGCCGGCTCGGATTGCGATGCCGGACTTGCCGTCAAGGCTGTAGCTGACGGTGTTGGTCTTGAGCGGTTTTACCGCTTCGCTGGCGAGCTTGATGCGGCGCGCGGCACGCTCGGCGCGTGCACGCGGCGTGGCGCCACCGAACTCGGCCCGGAAGGTGGCGATATGCCGATTGGCCACGACAAGATTGGCTTCTTCCGGCGGCAGCGGCCTCTCGGCGGCCAATGCCTGGATCGGCATAAGCAGCAGGATCAGTAGCGCGACAAGGCTGTGCGGCAGGCGAACGAGTGAACGCATGAATCACGGCTCCGCCGGATGGTGCGCCGATGATAGCGCCTCGTCGTGCGCAGGGTTTAACCGAATCGAAGCTTCATCGAAAGGATGAAGGCCGCCAGCAGCAGCGTGATCGCATTGGCGATGACCACCGGCCAGGCGCTGATCAGAAAACCATAGAGCAGCCACGCAGTGATGCCGCAGATGAACACGCTGTACATGCCAAGCGAGACGCCATGTGCGGAGCGGGTTTTCCAGGTCAACCAGGCCTGCGGCACAAACGCGACGGTGGTGAGCGTCGCGGCGAGATACCCAAGCAGGTCGACGAATACAGGGTTCACTGTGCGAATCAAGTTTTGCGTGAGAGCTGGCGCATGGCGCGTTCAAGGCCCTCGATGGTCAATGGGAACATGCGCTCGGCCATGATCTGCCGGATCAGCGTGATCGACTGGCGATAGGGCCAGGTTTGCTCGGGTTGTGGGTTGATCCAGCAGGCGCTCGGATAGGCGTCGAGCAGGCGCCGCAGCCATTCTGCGCCAGGCTCTTCGTTGAAATGTTCGACGGAGCCTCCGGGCACCATGATCTCGTAAGGGCTCATCGTCGCGTCGCCAACGAAGATCAGTTTGTAGTCCGGCCCGTAGGTGTGCAGAACATCCTGCAATGGGCGCTTGGTCGCGAAACGGCGCTGGTTGTCTCGCCACACCGATTCGTAGACGCAGTTGTGGAAATAGAAGTACTCAAGGTGGCGCTGCGCCGCCTGCGC
>JAJZLD010000406.1 GCA_021803785.1 Pseudomonadota bacterium
GGCGAGCGGTTGGCGTAGACCAGCTGCGCGTGGTGTGCAACACGATCCTGGACTACAGCGTGCATACGCTGGGCATGACCGAAGCGCAGGCGATGCGCCTGCTGCGCGATGAAGCCTTCCAGCAGGAAGCGGAAGCACAGGAGAAATGGCGCCGCGTGCAGCTCACCCAGGTTCAGCTGACCAGCTACTACAGCGGTTTCGCCAGCATCTACGCGCTGCGCGAGGATCTACGCCGCCGTGAGGGTGAAGCCTTCAACCTGAAAGCCTTTCATGAGCGCTTCCTGTCTTTCGGCAGCGCACCGGTGAAATACATTCGTCAGATGATGCTGCACTGAAGCGGCACGAATCCAAAAGGAGAGACCACCATGGCCATGGATGTTGTGGACTACGAGATCAAGGGCGACGCGATGCAGTTCGTCGAGATCGAACTCGATCCCGGCGAGGCGGCGATCGGAGAAGCCGGCGCGATGATGTTCATGGAAGACGGCATCGAGATGGACACCATCTTCGGCGACGGCTCCAGCGCGCAGCAGGGCCTTTTCGGCAAGCTATTGGGAGCAGGCAAGCGCCTGCTGACCGGCGAGTCGCTGTTCACCACGATCTTCCACAACGAAAGCAGCGGCAAGAAGCGCGTCGCCTTCGCCGCCCCCTTCCCGGGCCACATCGTGCCGGTGGATCTGGCGAAGATCGGCGGCACGCTGATCTGCCAGAAGGATTCCTTCCTCTGCGCGGCGCGCGGCGTCTCGATCGGCATCGCCTTCCAGCGCAAGCTCGGCGCGGGCCTGTTCGGCGGCGAGGGCTTCATCATGCAAAAGCTCGACGGCGATGGCATGGCCTTCGTGCACGCCGGCGGCACGCTCGTGGCGAAGGAACTGCGCGCAGGCGAAACGCTGCGGGTCGACACTGGCTGCGTCGTGGCCTATGAATCGAGCGTGGACTTCGACATCCAGTACGTCGGCCGCATCAAGAGCGCGCTGTTCAGTGGTGAAGGCCTGTTCTTCGCCACGCTGCGCGGCCCCGGCAAGATCTGGCTGCAATCGCTGCCGCTATCGCGCATGGCCAACCGCATCGTGATGGCTGCGCCGGCGGCGGGCGGGCAGTCGCGCGAGGAAGGCTCGGTACTGGGCGGGCTCGGCCGCCTGCTCGACGGCGACAACTGATCGCCCATGATCCGCCGTGCGCTCCGGCGCCGGCGGATCGCGCCAGATAGTCGCCGCAGCGCCTGACGCCACGGTGCCAGTCCGCGCATGATTCGCCGATCTGAATTCATGAACGGAGACGACGGATGGAAGATCAGATCGCCTGGCGCCCTTCCGACGCAATGGTCAAGGCCGCACGCATCACCGCGTTCGGCGATTGGCTGGCCCGCGAGCGCGGGCTGCGCTTCGATGACTACGCGCAGCTGTGGCAATGGTCGGTAGACGAACCCGATGCGTTCTGGTGCGCCGTGTGGGATTGGTTCGACATCCGCGCCGATGGGCCGCGCGGTCGCGCGCTGGCTGATGCCGCGATGCCGGGCGCCAAGTGGTTTCCGGGCGTGCGCCTCAATTACGTCGATCAGGTCTTCCGCCACGCCAATGATCAGCGCCCTGCGATCGTGTTCCGCAACGAGGCGGGGGTGGCACGCGAAGTCAGCTGGGCGCAACTGCAGCGCGAAGTCGCCGCGCTAGCGGCGTCGCTGCGCGCCATGGGCATCGGGCCGGGCGACCGCGTTGTCGCCTACATGCCCAACATCCCGGAAACGGTCAGCGCCTTCCTCGCCGTCGCGAGCCTCGGCGCTGTGTGGTCGATCTGCTCGCCAGACATGGGCCGCGTGGCGGTGCTGGACCGCTTCCGCCAGATCGCGCCGAAAGCGATGCTGGCCGTCGACGGCTACCGCTACGGCGGCAAGACGCACGACCGATGCGAACTGGTCGCCGAACTGCTCGCCGAGCTCCCCACGGTAGCGCATCTCGTGCTGCTGCCGCAGCTCGATGCAGCGATCGACGCGACGCGCTTCCGTAACGGCGTCAGCTGGGCCTGCGTCACGCAGAGCGATGCGCCGCTCGTCAGCACGCCAGTACCCTTCGACCACCCGTTGTGGGTGGTGTATTCCTCCGGCACCACCGGGCTACCCAAACCGATGGTGCATGGGCAGGGCGGCGTGGTGCTGGAGCATGTGAAGCTCGCCGGCCTGCACCTGGATCTCGGCCCGAATGATCGCTACCACTGGTTCAGCAGTACCGGCTGGATGATGTGGAACGCGCAGATCGCCGGCCTGCTCGTCGGGGCGACGATCTGCATTTACGACGGCAGCCCCGGCTACCCCGATCTGACCGCGTTGTGGCGCTTCGCTGGCGAAACCCGCGTGAGCTATTTCGGCGCCGGCGCGGCCTTCTATGCTTCCTGCCAGAAAGCCGATATTCACCCCGCCGAAGTGGCCGATCTGTCCGAACTGCGCGGCCTGGGCTCGACCGGTTCGCCGCTGTCGCCCGAGAACTACCAGTGGCTGTACGACGCGGTGCGCAGCGACATCTGGATCAGCCCGATCTCGGGCGGCACCGATATCGTCAGCGCCTTCGTCGGTGGCGTGCCGACGCTGCCGGTGGTGCGTGGCGAAATGCAGTGCCGCTGCCTCGG
>JAJZLD010000407.1 GCA_021803785.1 Pseudomonadota bacterium
CTCTTGCTCGTGGTCATGGTTTGTCCTCTTCAAAGGTCAAGGTCGATATTCACAATCAACCTCTTACCATGACCACCCCTCTCTACAAGCCGCTCCGGGCTTTTGCACACTAATCAGAACACTACCGACGCTCGTACGCGCCGGGGTTAAGCCTCTGAATTCGCCCCTCACGTCCAACGCCAGGACGGCCAGATGGTGTCAGGTGCCCAAGAGGGAGAGGGAGCCATGACCACCTATGTCTATTCGTTCGAATGCGGCGACGGCAAGAACAAGATGTTGCTCGGCGGCAAGGGCGCAAACCTTGCCGAGATGACGCAGATTGGGCTGAACGTTCCGCCCGGGTTCACGATCACCACCGAAGCCTGCCTCGCCTACCTCGAGCACGATGCGCTGCCCGACGGCGTGATGGACCAAGTACGCGCTGCGATGCGCGAACTCGAACAGAAGACCGGCAAGGGCTTTGGTTCCGCGACGAATCCGCTGCTGGTGTCGGTGCGATCGGGCTCCGCGATGTCGATGCCCGGCATGATGGACACGATCCTCAACCTTGGGCTCAACCCCACGACGCTGGAAGGGCTGATCCACCAGACCGACAACCCGCGCTTCGGCTATGACGCTTGGCGCCGCTTCGTCCAGCTCTACGGCAAGATCGCGTTGGGTGTGCCGGAAGAACGCTTCGACGAGGCGATGAATGCCTTGAAGGCGAAGGTGGGGGCCGCGCAGGACGTCGATCTCACCGCGCCGCAATTGAAGGATCTGGCGCAGACCTATATCGGTATCGTCGAGCAGCACACTGGCCAGCCGTTTCCAACCGATCCGATGCAACAGCTGGAGATGGCAATCGCCGCCGTGTTCCGGTCCTGGATGGGCAAACGCGCGGTCGATTATCGGCGGCAATTCAAGATCACGCCCGACATGGCCAACGGTACTGCGGTCAACGTATGCACGATGGTGTTCGGCAACATGGGCAACGACTCGGCCACCGGTGTGGGCTTCACGCGCAACCCAGCTACCGGCGAGAACGTGATCTTCGGCGAATACCTCACGAACGCGCAGGGCGAAGATGTGGTTGCCGGCATCCGCACGCCCAAGCCGATCGCCGAAATGCAGCAGGAGATGCCACGCCTGTACGCCGAGTTGGTGGCGCTGCGCAACAAGCTCGAAGCCCACTACAAGGAAGTGCAGGACTTCGAATTCACGATCGAGAGGGGCCGCCTCTACGCGCTGCAGACGCGCAACGGCAAGATGAACGCCCGCGCGATGGTGGTGACCTCGGTCGAGATGGCCAGCGAGGGTGTGATCACCCGCGAACAGGCGCTGCTGCGTGTGAACCCGGCCCTGCTAGAACAGCTGATGGTGCCCACGCTCGCACCTGGCGCCAATGCAGTAGCGCTTGCGACCGGCCTGCCGGCCTCGCCGGGTGCTGCATCCGGCCGCGTCGTGTTCGATGCGGATACCGCGGAAGCGCGTGGCAAGCTTGGCGAGAAGATCATCCTGGTGCGTGAGGAGACCAAGCCGGAAGACATCCATGGCTTCTTTGCCGCGCAGGGCATCCTGACTGCGCGCGGCGGCAAGACATCGCATGCGGCAGTCGTCGCGCGCGGCATGGGCAAGCCCTGCGTATCCGGTTGCGCCGCAATCCAGATCGACGTGCATGCGCGCAAGGCGCGCGTCGGGGATGCGGAGTTTGTCGAAGGCGATGTGATCACGATCGATGGCAGCACCGGCAAGGTCTACGCCGGCCGTATCCCGACGGTGGAGGCAGAGTTTTTCGACGAGCTGAAGACCCTGCTTGAATGGGCCGACGAAACCGCGACACTGAAGGTGCGCGCCAATGCCGACACGCCAAACGATGCAGCGCGCGCGCGCCGCTTTGGCGCAGTGGGTATCGGCCTGTGCCGTACCGAGCGCATGTTCAACGACCCCGCGCGTCTGCCCGTGGTGCAGGAGATGATTCTGGCCGACACACCGGAAGAACGGCAGGACGCGCTCGATCGCCTGCTGCCCTTCCAGCGCGAGGACTTCAAGGGCATCTTCCGCGCGATGGATGGCCTGCCGGTGACGGTGCGGCTGCTCGATCCGCCGATCCACGAGTTTCTGCCGACCGCGTCGCAGCTTGAATTCGAGATCGACCACCTGCGCAACCTCAAACGCGCTGTACGCGGCATGAACGAGCTGCCGGAAACGCTGCGTATGCTTGACCCCGAACTGCATCGCTCCTATGTCGACAGCCTCGATCACCTCAACGCGAACCTGGTGCAGTACGAACAACAGCACCGTTTCGATGCCCTGATTGCGCGGCGTGAGGCGATGCTGCGCAAGGTGCATGCTTTGCACGAAGTGAACCCGATGCTCGGCCATCGCGGCGTGCGTCTCGGGCTGACCAATCCCGAGATTTACACGATGCAGATCCGTGCGCTCTTCGAAGCGGCGGCGGGCTGCTTGCGCGAAGGCGTGCGGGTCGATGCCGAAATCATGGTGCCGCAGGTATGCACCAAGGAAGAGCTGGTCCGGGTGAAGGCGATCTTCGACACCGAGCTCGATCGCGTCTCGTCGCTGCTAGGTGAACGCCCGCATGTGCGCTTCGGTACGATGATCGAGGTGGTGCGCGCCCAGC